>CAYOAD010000001.1:0-51274 GCA_964401845.1 uncultured Rhodospirillaceae bacterium
GTGGTCTTGAAGGCGCGGATTTTTTCCTGCGTCTCGTCCATCATTTTCTTGTAGCCGTCGGTTAGCTCACCGATGGTGAAATCGCCGTGGCTTTCGGAAAACTTGTTGATGGTGTAGAGCAGCGCCTTGGCGTTGTCCTCCTCGGACATCGTGGCATCAAGGTCGACGGTCTGCGCGCCCACGTCCATGCCCTCACCCTCGGGATCGGCATCCTTGGTCTTTTCCTCTAGGCTTTTTTCCAGGGCTTCGATGTTGAGGCCAGGCTCGTGGACGATACCGAATTTTTCGCCTTCGAGACGACCGGCGGAGGCGCCGTTTACCGAGTTGGCCTGCAGATGGGCGGAAATGTCGTTGAGCAGGTCCTCGCCGCCCTCCTTGCCCAGCTTCTCCTTCAGGGCGTCGATGCCGTCGAGGTCCAGCAGGGTCATATTGTAGTTCATGCCCTGGGCCTTGCCGGCCTTGAGGGCCTCGTTGGCGATGTCGGCGAAAGCGTCCTTGTTCAACAATCCGGTTTCGGGATCGAGCGCCGCCTCGTCCGGCGCCTCAGCCGTCGAGACCAGCCGTTGCGCCGCCAAGGCGATAAAAATGCGCCCGCCGTGGGTCGGTAACGAGGAGCCGAAAACGGCCACCCGCAAAGGTTTCGCCGCCCCCCTCAACACCCGCATGTTGACCGGTCCGAAACGGCCCTGGTTCTTGGCCGTGGCCAGCGAGGCTTCCACCAGCAATCGGTCCTCGTCGGCGATCAGGGAGAGGAACGACAGCCCGATCAGTTTGTCCGGCGTGACGCCGGCCAGCCATTGCGTGGCGCCGACCGCGTAGGCGACCTTGTTATTGTCGTCGAGCTCGACGAATGCGTCGGCCGCGGCGAACGCGAACGCCACGAAACGGTCCCGTTCCGAGCGCATGTCAGTTGCCGCCGCTTCACCCGCCACTTAAGCGTTCTCCAGGTCGCTGCCCGATGAATGTTTCCAGAGCCATTAAACATATCACGAATTGGAGGCCCGACAACGACGCCGGGGACGTTCGCCGCTTGCCCTCAAGGCCACAAGGCATCACATTGGTGACATGGACAAACCTAACTCCGCTGCGGGCGAAAATACCGGTATTGAGCGCCTAAACGACGGAATTCAACGGATTCCGGACCTGAATCACGTGGATGTCTGGCTATTCGACCTCGATAACACGCTTTATCCCGCCAGATGCTACCTGTTCGATCAGGTCGACCTGCGGATCAACGAATATGTCTCCAATCTGCTGGAATTGGCCATGGATGAGGCCCGGTTGGTGCAGAAATCATACTTCCGCCAATACGGTACCACGCTGAGGGGGCTAATGGTGGATCACGGTGTCGACCCGCACCACTATATGGATTACGTGCACGATATCGACCTCGCGCCGATCGACGCGGCCCCTGACCTCAACGATATCCTCGGACGGCTGCCGGGGCGTAAGCTGATCTTCACCAACGGTTCGGTCCGACATGCCGAAAACGTCACCGGCCGGCTCGGCATCGAGCACCATTTCGAAGCCATCTTCGACATTGCGGCTGCCGAATTCGTGCCGAAACCGGCGCTGGAGCCCTATCACCTCTTGGTTTCGGCCCATGGCATCGACCCCAGGGCGACCGTTTTTTTCGATGACATGGACAGCAATCTCGAGCCGGCCGCGGCGCTTGGCATGACCACGGTCTGGGTGCCCGGTCACAAGGCCTGGTCCGGCACCGGCGACGGCGATCACGTTCATCACGTCGCGGAAGATCTCGGCGCCTTCCTGGAGCTTGCCCTGGAAGGCCGCCCCGGGGATTGACAGACGGCGGCGGGACGCTATTTTCAGCCGGCCCCAGGGCTGTCCGTTTTCCACCATTATCCAGTCCACCTGTCACGATCCGAGGAAGCCGCATGCAACCGTCCGAGATGCAATCGATCATTGAAAGCGCATGGGAAAACCCCACCGACGTCACGTCGGAAACCACCGGTGAAGTGCGGGAGGCGGTCGATGCCGCCCTGAACGCGCTCGACAGCGGAACGCTCCGAGTGGCTGACAAGAAAGGACCCGGCGACTGGCAGGTCAATCAGTGGCTCAAGATGGCGGTTCTGCTGTCGTTCAGGCTGAACGACATGACGACGGTACCCGGCGGTCCCGGCGCCAATGCACCCTGGTTCGACAAGGTGCCGTCAAAGTTCGAGGGTTGGGGCGAGGAACGTTTCCGCGAGGCCGGCTTCAGGGCGGTGCCCAACTGTGTCGTGCGCCATTCGGCCTACATCGCGCCGGGCACTATTCTGATGCCGTCGTTCGTCAATCTGGGCGCCTACGTCGATAGCGGCACGATGATCGATACATGGGCAACCGTGGGCAGCTGTGCGCAGATCGGCAAGGACTGTCATATCTCCGGCGGCGCCGGTATCGGCGGCGTCCTGGAACCGCTCCAAGCCGGACCGGTCATCATTGAGGACAACTGCTTCATCGGCGCGCGCGCCGAAGTGGCTGAAGGCGTCGTCGTCGAGGAGGGATCCGTCCTCTCCATGGGCGTCTATCTCGGGGCATCGACCAAAATCGTCGACCGCAGCACCGGGGAAATCTTCGTCGGCCGGGTTCCGGCCTATTCCGTCGTGGTGTCGGGCACCCTGCCGGGCAAGCCCTTGCCGGATGGCTCGGACGGCCCCGGACTTTACTGCGCCGTCATCGTCAAGCGCGTCGATGAACGCACCCGTTCCAAAACCTCGGTCAACGAGCTCCTGCGCGTCGAGCTGCCGGCGACCAACCAGTAATTCCCGGCAGTTATGAACGCACCCGCCGCCATCGGCGCCCTCGAACTGGCCCGCGACCTGATCCGCCGTCCCAGCGTGACGCCCGAGGATGCCGGCGCGCTGGACGTGCTGGCCGGGGCTTTGCGCGCCAACGGCTTCGTCTGCCATGACCTGACGTTCAGCGACGACGATACGCCCGATGTCCGCAACCTCTACGCCAGGCTGGGCAGCGGCGAGCCCAATTTCTGTTTCGCCGGGCACACGGATGTCGTGCCCGTCGGCAACGAGGACGCCTGGACCGTCGACCCGTTCGGCGCGGACGTCACGGACGGCGTGCTTTATGGCCGGGGCGCCAGCGACATGAAAAGCGCCGTCGCCGCCTTTGCCGCGGCGGCGACGCGGTTCGCATCCGGGCAGGCGGACGGGTTTGGCGGCTCCATCAGCCTGCTGATAACCGGTGACGAGGAAGGCCCCGCCATCAACGGCACGCGCAAGGTGCTGGAGTGGATGGCGCAGAACGGCGAGGCCATCGACGCCTGCTTGGTGGGAGAGCCGACCAATCCGACGAAGCTCGGCGAGATGATCAAGATCGGCCGGCGCGGATCGATGTCCAGCTGGCTGACGGTGTACGGCGCGCAAGGGCACACGGCCTACCCCCACCTTGCGGATAACCCCATCCCCCGCCTCGTGAAGATGCTGCAGGTCCTGACCGAAACCGAACTCGACCAGGGCAACGACCATTTCCAGGCTTCGACCATCGCCGTGTCCACCGTCGATGTCGGCAACCCGGCCTCCAACGTCATTCCGGCTGAAGCCACCGCGGCCTTCAACATCCGCTTCAACGACGAACATAGTTGCGCCTCGCTAGAGGAATGGCTGCGCCGTTCGTTCGATGACGTGGGCGGTGCTTACGATCTGAAAATCCATTGCTCGGGCGAGTCCTTCTTGACTCCGCCCGGCCCGCTGTCCGAATTGGTTGCCTCGGCCGTGCACGACGTTCTGGGCGTCAGCCCCGAGCTCAGTACGACGGGCGGTACGTCGGATGCGCGCTTCATCAAGGATTATTGCCCCATCGCCGAGTTTGGTCTGGTGGGGCAAACCATGCACAAAGTCGATGAGCGCGCCGCCGTCGCCGACATCGAAGCGCTGACCGATATCTACGCCAAGGTCCTCGAAGGATACTTCGCGGCTGCTTGATTCAAGCCTTCTTGACCGGCTTTGCGCGTTGACCCCGGCGCGTTTGTGCACTACTTGGAAATGATGCCCGGTTGGCCGGAAATCAGCTCTTCAATTTATGGCGCGTACCGACTAGCTCGGCTCGACGCCGGCGGGCTCGGCTATTTCAACATGTCGGTGGACGGTTTCTGGCGTTCGTTCTTTGCCGCCGTCATCGTCGCCCCGGCCTACGTCATCATCGTTTTGCTGCGGGATGCCGCCGACCCAGCCGACGCCGCCACCATGACCCCGGAAATCACGGCCTACGTGATCGGCTGGATTTTTTGGCCGCTCATCATGCTGGTTGTGGCGCGGCTCTTTGGGCTTCTCGCCAATTTCGTCGGCTACATCATCGTTTACAACTGGTCGAACGTGATCCAGGTAGCGGTCCTGCTGCCCATCGCCCTGATTACCGAAAGCGGGGTCGTTCCCGAGGCCATTGCACCGGTCTTGACCATGATCGCAACCGTCTACGTTCTATTCTATCTCTGGTTCGTCGCCCGCACGGCGCTCGGCGCCGCGAGCTGGACGGCCGCAGCCATCGTCGTGCTCGACGTCATCAGCGGTCTGTTGCTTTCCAGGGGCGTCGAGATCATCTTCGCCTAATCGGGATAGCTGACGCTTTCCAGATAAAGCCCTTCCGCCGGTGCGGTGGGACCACAAGCCGAACGCTCCCGCGCGGCCAGCACCTCCGCCACCCGGTCTTCCGCCCATTTTCCTTCGCCGACCAGTTTCAAGGAGCCTACGATGGCCCGCACCTGGTTGTGCAGGAACGAGGGCGCCGCCAGCCGTACGCGGAGGACCTCTTCCCGCCTTTCGACGGATATCGAAGTCAAAGTCTTGACCGGCGTTTTGGCCTGGCACTGGGCCGCCCGGAATGTCGTGAAATCATGTTTGCCGACCAGTGCCTGGGCGGCGCGGTGCATGGCTTCGGCATCCAGCGGACGGGGGACGCGCCAGGCCCGGTTGGCGTCGATGGTCAACGGCGCCGCGCGGTTGACGATGCGATAGAGGTAGGCCCGCGCCGTGGCGCTGAAGCGGGCGTGGAAATCTTCATCGACGATAGCCGCTGACAGAACGGAGACCGGGCGGTCCCGCATATGGGCGTTGAGGGCGTCCCGCACGGTTCTTTCGTCGTGTTCCCCGCCAAGATCGATGTGGACGACTTGTCCCAGCGCATGAACGCCCGCGTCGGTGCGGCCTGCGGCGAAAGCCGTGACGCTTTCCGCGCAAAATCCCTCAACCGCTTCCTCGATGACTTGTTGCACGGAAAGGCCGTTCTCCTGGCGCTGCCAGCCGACAAAAGGCGTGCCGTCGTATTCAACGGTCAATCTGTAGCGGGGCATCAGCGCCGCCTCACCGCGTCAGATCCGCGCCCTTGGGCACCGGAAAGCCGCGCACCAGATCGGCGGCGGACATGGGTTTCTTGCCGCCGCGCTGAACCACGGTCAGCTTGAGGCCGCCGACACCGCAGGCGATGGTAAGCTCACCGTCGAGCGTGCAACCCGCCGCGCCTTCGGCCTCGATCGGCTCTGCGCCGAGCACCTTGATGCGCTCTCCGGCATAGGCGAACCAAGCGCCCGGAAACGGCGCCAGACCCCTGATCTGGCGCTCCAGCTCGACGGCCGTCCGGGTCCAGTCGAGCCGCGCCTCGGCCTTGTCGATCTTGGCGGCATAGGTCACACCTTCTTGCGGCTGCGGCGTCGCTTCGAACTGGCCATCCGCCAGGCGGAAAAGGGTGTCGACCAGCAGCGGCGCACCCAGCTTAGACAGCTTGTCGTGCAGTTGGCCGGCCGTCATGTCCGACCCGATCGGCAGGGAGGCGCTGGCCAGCACGGCGCCGGTGTCGAGGCCTTCGTCCATCTGCATGATCGAAACCCCGGTCTCGGCGTCGCCGGCCATGATGGCGCGCTGAATGGGCGCCGCACCGCGCCAGCGCGGCAGTAGCGAGGCATGTAGGTTGAGGCAACCGAGGCGCGGCGTGTCAAGCACGGCACGGGGCAGGATGAGGCCGTAGGCGACCACGATGGCCGCATCGGCCCCGACAGCTGCGAATTCATCGACAGCCGCCCGTTCCTTGAGGGAAACCGGAGTGCGAACTTCGATACCGCGCATCGTTGCGAATTCATGGATTGGAGAGGGTCTGTCCGCCTTACCCCGGCCCGCTGGCCGCGGCGGTTGCGAATACGCACAGGCGATGTCGTGACCCGCGTCAATCAGGGCGTCCAGCGTGGGCACGCCGAAATCCGGTGTTCCCATGAAAATCAGCTTGAGGCCCATCGCGCCGACCTCAAGCCGGCTGTTTTTGCCGCTGAAGTTTCCGCAGCTTGCGCAGTATGATATTCCGGCGCATGGCCGAAATGTGATCAACGAACAAAATGCCTTCGAGATGATCCATTTCGTGCTGGATACAGGTCGAAAGCACCTCGCCGGCACGCATCGTCTGTTTCTTGCCCTCGCGGTCGAGGTACTTGATCTCAATCTCATCGGGCCGGACGACTTCGGCGAAATGCTCCGGCAGCGACAAACAGCCCTCCTCGTGAACGCGCTCGTCGGTTGAGGACCAAACGATTTCGGGATTGATCAGAAACAGCGGATTGCCTTGTTCTTCGTCACGCGGAATGTCGATCACGATGGCGCGCTTCGGCACACCGACCTGGATCGCCGCAAGTCCGATGCCGACAGCGTCGTACATCGTGTCCAGCATGTCGTCCAAGAGACGGCGCATCTCGTCGTCGACCGCCTCGACAGGTTTGGAAACGACTTTGAGGCGCGGATCGGGCGCAATGATGATTGGCAGAACGGCCATGAACATATCGCTGTTGTTGAAACAGCGCTCTAGGTAAGGCGAGAGACCGTGGTCGTCAAGTGCCGCGGCCGTGCTAGACTGGGTCTCCGTTCGATCAGTTTGCTGCGGGGATGGCGCTCGTCATGGAAATTGCTCTTGTAGTCGTGGGCCTGGTGGCCGCGGTGTTGGCCGGTCTGCTATGGCGTCAAGGGCGCTCTGGGGATGATGACGCGGCCCAGCGCCGCCTGACCGAAACGACGGAACAACTCATCAAGGCACAGAACGAACTTCAGGGACGGTTGGCGCAGGTGGCGGAAACCACGGCGGCCGGCCAGGCGGCCATCAGCAAGACGCTGGAGGAACGCCTTGACGGGGTGAGCAAGCGCATGGGCGACAATCTCGAGCAATCCTCGGCCAAAACGGCGGAATCTCTGGGTGAGCTGAAAAAACACCTGGATGTGATCGACAAGGCGCAGGCACGAATTACCGGGCTCACGGAGCAGGTCGTCAATCTGCAGGACCTGCTGGCCAACAAGCAGGCACGCGGCGCATTCGGGGAAATGCAGTTGGAGGACCTCGTCACCAACATCCTGCCGCCGTCGATCTACACGTTTCAACATACACTCTCCAACAACAAGCGCGCCGATTGCCTGATCAAGCTGCCGGACCCGCCCGGCCCCATCGTGGTCGACGCGAAGTTTCCCCTGGAAAGCTATGAGGCATTACGGGCGGCGGAAGACGATGCCGGCCGCACCGCCGCCGCGCGCGCCTTCACCCAGGCATTGCAGGTGCACATCTCGGATATCGCAGAGCGCTACATCGTACCCGGCGAAACCGCCGATTCCGCTTTGATGTTCCTGCCCTCGGAAGCCATCTACGCTGAGCTGCACGCCAACTTCCGCAACGTCGTGGAACGCGCCCACCGCGCCAAAATCTGGATCGTTTCACCGACCACGCTGTGGGCCCTGCTCAATACCGTGCGCGCCGTCCTGAAGGACGCCCGCATGCACGAACAGGCCGGCGTCATCCAGAAGGAGGTCGGCGCCCTGATCGAGGACGTCGGGCGTCTCGACGACCGCGTCGCCAAGCTGCAGCGCCACTTCGGCCAGGCAGACGAGGACGTGCGGCAGATCCGCATATCCACGGAGAAAATCGTCAAGCGTGGCGGTCAGATCGAGGACGTGGAACTCGAGGATGAGCAGGTGGTCGAGGATTTCACGCCGCCCGTGGCGCGCATCGGCGGCGAGAACTAGGCGCCGTCGACCCTGGTGCGCGATTTGAGGGCGGCGCCCAAAGTGCCTTCATCAAGGTAGTCCAATTCCCCGCCGACGGGTACGCCGTGGGCAAGGCGGGAGACCTCCACGTTGCAGTCGCCCAGCAGATCCGTGATGTAGTGCGCCGTCGTCTGGCCGTCGACCGTGGCGTTCATGGCGAGGATAACCTCGCGCACGTCGTCCGACCGGGCCCGCGCGATCAGGTTTGAGATGTTGAGGTCCTCGGGCCCGACGCCGTCGAGGGCCGACAACGTGCCGCCGATGACGTGGTAGCGGCCTTTGAAGATGCCCGCCCGCTCCAGCGCCCACAAATCGGCGACATCCTCCACGGTGCAAATCAATCCGGCATCGCGCCCCTGATCGCCGCAGATGCCGCAAGGATCGGCAACATCCAGGTTGCCGCACACCTCGCAGGGATGAACGCCGTCCGCTGCCGCGGCCAGCGCCTCCGCCAGGGGTCGTAGCAGGCTGTCCTTGCGCTTGATCATGAACAATGCCGCGCGGCGCGCCGAACGCGGCCCCAACCCCGGCAATTTGGCCAGGAGCTGGATCAGACGTTCGATGGAATTGGGTGTCACGGGTCCCGTATCAGAACGGCAATTTGAAGCCCGGCGGCAGATTGAGGCCGCCGGTCAGTTGCGACATCTCCTCCTGTACCTTGGCCTCCACCCGCGCCTTCGCGTCGTTGTGCGCGGCCACGATCAGGTCCTCCAGGACCTCCGCCTCGGACGGACTCATCAGCGAGGGATCGACCTTGAGGCCGCGCATCTCGCCCTTGCCCGTGAGGGTGACGGAAACCATGCCGCCGCCGGATTCGCCGGTGACCTCCATCTGGTCCATGCGTTCCTGCATCTCGCCCATCTTGGCCTGCATTTCCTGGGCCTGCTTCATCATTTGGCCAAGATTTTTCATGCGTCTTCTTCTCCTTGGGGATTGTCATCATCGGCCCCGGCATCCGGAGCTCCGGTATCGAGCGAGACGTCCCGGACCTCCTTGATGACGGCGCCGGGGAAAGTTTCCAGCACCGCCTTGACCAGCGGATCCTCCTCGGCCTTTGCAACGCGCCCGCGCTCGTGGCTGGCGTTTTGCTCCGCCAGCGTCGGCGCGCCGTCTTCCTGGGATACCGAGACGACCCAGCGCCGGCCGGTCCAGTCACTAAGGTGCGCGCCCAGCTCGTTGGGCAATTTTGCGGGGGCCTTGTCCGTCAATCTAAGCTCTATGCGTCCGGCCTCAAAGTGTACGAGGTGGACATTGTCCGTCAGGTGCGTGCCGAGAACGGCCTCTTTCCGATCGCGCACCAGATCCACGACGGCGGCGAAATCCGGCAGATCGATCCCCGCCTGCGGCTGATCTTCGACCACGGTTTCCGACTGCAGGGCGGCCTGCGGCGCCGTTTCGGCACCCCCAACAACACCAGCGGCAGGTGTGGAGGAAACGGCATTTGTGCTTGCCGCCGGAGCGTGACCGGTGCCTGCCGATCGCGCGCCCAATGACGTGGCGGTGTCACCGCCGCCTGCCTCGATGCGTTGCACCAGATCGGCGGGGGCAGGCAAATCGGCGGCGTAGGCCAGACGCACCAGCACCATTTCAACCGCTGCAATGGGAGACGGCGCCGTGCGCGCTTCGCCCAGCCCCTTGAGCAGCATCTGCCAGGTCCTGGTGAGAACCGGCATGGTTAGCTTTTCGGCGAATTCTCCGCCCCGGACGCGTTCCGCCTCGGGCACGGTGACGTCATCGGCCGCCGACGGCGCGACCTTCAGGCGGGTCAACCAGTGGGTCAGGTCCAGCAGATCCTGCAGCACGACGACCGGATCGGCCCCGCCGTTGTAGAGCGCCCGCAATCCCGTCAACGCCGCCGCGATGTCGCCCGACAGGAGCTGTTCGAAGAGATCGAAAATGCCGGTGCGGTCGGCCAACCCCAGCATGGCCCGGACTTCGCCGCCCGTGACCACCTCGCCGCCGTGCGCGATGGCCCGGTCGAGCAGCGAAAGGCCGTCCCTGACCGAACCGTCGGCGGCGCGCGCCATCAAGGCGATAGCCTCGTCTTCGAGCTTCGCGCCTTCCTGGTCGGCAAGAGCCGAAAAGTGCGCCGCCAGGACGTCGGCCTCTACTCGGCGCAGGTCGAAGCGCTGGCAACGCGACAGGACGGTGACGGGGACTTTGCGGATTTCGGTGGTGGCGAAGATGAATTTGACGTGCGGCGGCGGCTCTTCCAGCGTCTTGAGCAGGGCATTGAAGGCGTTGCGCGACAGCATGTGGATTTCATCGATGATGTAGACTTTGTAGCGCGCCGAGACAGGCGCGTATTTTACGCCTTCGATGATGTCGCGGATGTCGTCGACGCCGGTGCGGCTGGCGGCGTCCATCTCCAGCACGTCGACGTGGCGGTCCTCGGCGATGGCAAGGCAGGCGTCGCATTGGCCGCAGGGCGTGATGGTCGGGGCGTCTTGAGAGCCGTCGGCACCGGTGCAGTTGAGGGCGCGGGCGATGATGCGGGCCGTCGTGGTCTTGCCGATGCCGCGGACGCCGGTGAGGATGAAGGCGTGCGCCAGGCGGTCCCGGTCAATGGCATTGGCCAGGGTACGCACCATGGCCTCCTGCCCCACCAGTTCATCGAACGTCGATGGCCGGTACTTACGGGCCAGAACGCGATACGGGGTTTGGGGACTGGAGTCGGACATATTTCCTGAAGCGGGAAAATCGGGTGGGAGGCTGGATAACCGACCCGAACAAAAACTCGTTACGGCTGCTTCCTTCCGGACCTGACCGGGTTGGCGAGACGTCCGTCCGATCACCAACCTCCCAAACCCACTATATCAAGGAAAACGCGCCGAAGCGCAAGATTCAGTTTTGCGGCGGCGGAATGCTTGTGTCAATCTCCCGGACCATGGATATACCGCTACCCACCGACCCCCACATTTTCGGCGGTGCGCCGCTCGACCGGGACGCCAACATCCGCCGCGACGAGGCAGCCATCGAGGCTCTCAAGGCGAGCGACAATGCCCGGTTTTTGCCGTTTTGGGACCTGCGCGGGCTGATCGTTCCGGGCGAGCAACCGGAGCTTGCCTGGCTGCCCATGAGCGAGTTGGAGGCGATCGCCGAAGACCGGGCCGAAGTCGTCTACCTCGGCCTGGACGGCGACGCGCCGTGTTTCGCCGTCGGCCTGGCCGGAGAAGCCAATCCGACCAAGGACGGCAGCCTCGAAGGCCGGGGCAAGTTTATCGACGCCCGCACCATCGCGACGCAGTTGGGCGGACCTGACACTGCCATCCTCGCCCAGGGGCGCTCCCTGATCGATTGGCATGCGCGGCATCGCTTCTGCGCCGCCTGCGGCGAGCCGACCGAGGTAAAATCGGCGGGAAATTCCCGCACTTGTCCCGCCTGCAATGCCGAACACTTCCCGCGCACCGACCCGGTCGCCATCATGCTGGTAATCCGCGACGGAAAGTGCCTGCTGGGGCGGAAGAACATGTTTCCGGAGGGCATGTATTCGGCCCTGGCCGGTTTCATCGAACCCGGCGAGACCATCGAGGAAGGCGTGCGGCGCGAAGTCTTCGAAGAATCGGGCATACGGGCCGGCGAAGTGCGCTACCACTCGTCCCAGCCCTGGCCGTTTCCGTCGTCGCTGATGATTGGCTGCATCGCCGAGGGTCTGACGGAGGAGATCACCATCGACGAGCAGGAACTGGACCACGCCGCCTGGTTCAGCCGCGCCGAGATCGTCGAGGGCATGGAGCGCGCGCTGACCACCGCTCCCGGCGACGGCAAATTCCGCATGCCCCACCCCATCGCCATCGCCCATCAGCTTGCCCGGGCCTGGCTGGCGGAGACCAATTAAATGGGGACAGGTACACTTTTACGCATATTTCGTAAAAGTGTACCTGTCCCCATTTAATTATTGTTACTCGTCGTTTTCGACGCGTTCGGCGGGATAGACGCCGAGGATCTTGACGCGGCTGGTGAAGAATTCCAGTTCCTCCAGCGCCAGACGCACGGATCGGTCCTCGGGGTGGCCGTCGATGTCGGCGTAGAACTGCGTCGCGTTGAAACTGCCGCCGAGCTGATAGCTCTCCAGCTTGATCATGTTGACGCCGTTGGTGGCGAAGCCGCCCATGGCTTTGTACAGCGCCGCCGGCACGTTGCGCACATTGAAGACAAAAGTGGTCTTGAAGTCGCCCGTGCCGCGTTCCGGCTGGCGGCTGTCACGCGACATGACGACAAAACGCGTGGTGTTGTGATGGGCGTCCTCGAAATCGGATTTCAGAACTTCCAGGCCATAGATCTCGGCGGCCAGCGATGAGGCGATCGCCGCATGCTCCGGATCGGCCAGCGCGGCGATATCGCGGGCGGCGCCGGCGGTATCTGCATTGACCTGCGGTTTCAGGCCGAGCTCGCGCAGACTGGTCCGGCACTGATCCAGCGCCTGGATGTGGCTGTGCACGGTCGTAATCTGCTCGAGCTTGGTCCCCGGAACCGCCAGGAGCTGATGGTTCACGGGCTGGTAGTGCTCGCCGATAATGTAGAGGCCGGAATCAGGCATGAGGTGATGAATATCGGCGACCCGGCCGGCCTGGGAGTTTTCGATGGGGATCATGCCCAACGCGGCACGGCCTTCCTCAACCGCCAGGAAGGCGTCTTCGAAGGTCTCGCAGGCCATCACCGTCATGTCGGGATAGGCCTCCTGGCAGGCGAGATGGGAGTTCGCCCCCAAAGCGCCCTGGAAGGAGATCGTCGTTGCCGGATCCGTTCCGGCGGTGTCTGGCTTGCTCATTTTCCGTCTTCAGCTGTTCGCGGCCGCGCCCAGTAATCCGCGCGCCCGTTCAAGATCGGCGGGAGTATCGACGCCGAACGGAACGCTGTCAACGAGCGCCGCGTCGATGCGCATGCCCGCTTCGAGGGCGCGCAACTGTTCCAATTTCTCTCGCTGTTCGAGCGGCGAGGGGGGCAGCGCGACAAATTTTTCCAGCGCGGCGCGGCGATAGCCGTAGATACCGATGTGGTGCCACAGGGGCCCGTCGCCGGTGGGGGCCGTGGCGCGCGTGAAATAGACGGCCCGGCCCTGGTTCGCTTCCGGGGCGAGCGAAATTACGGCTTTGACCACGTTGGGGTTGGTTTTCTCCGAAGGGTCGATGATTTCCGATGCCAAGGTGGAAATATCCACCGCGGGATCGCCAAGGGGCTTGGTCACCGCGGCAATGGCGGCGGGATCGATGGTCGGCAGATCGCCCTGCAGATTGATGACCAGACCGTGCACACCCTCGGGGTCGACGTGGTTCAACGCCTCGAATACGCGGTCGGAGCCGGAGGCGTGGCCGGGATCGGTAAGGACGGCATCGCCCCCGGCAGCGCGAACGGCCCCGGCGATCTCCGCCTCGGCGCAAGCCACCACGACGGGCCCGATATCGGCTTCCATGGCGCGCCGCCAGACATGGACGATCATCGCCTCGCCGGCGATATCGGCCAGCGGCTTGCCTGGCAGGCGCACAGATGCCATGCGGGCCGGTATGATCGTGATCGCCGAGGTGTCCGGCATGTCTGCGTGATCCACGAAAAGAGGGGTCAAAACATTCGGTTGGCGCATTTATACGGCTTGCGTCCCATGGCGGGAAGCCGGTAATGTGCAGCCGCTCCCGCAACCCCCCAACCTGTCAACCGGATTTCGTTATGGATACCTTTGAATTCAACAAATACGTCGGCGGCCTGCTGGCCTCCATGTTGTTCGTCTACGTCATCAGCATGGTGGGCGATTTGATGGTCCATCCCACCAATCCGGAAAAAGTGGCCTTCCCAGTCGAACTTGAGGAAGAAGCCGAAGATACGGCCTCGGATGACGAAGCGGAAGAACCCGAGGCGCCGACGTTGGCCGCCTTGCTCGGTGACGGCGACGCCGAGGCCGGCGCCAAGGTCGCCAAGAAGTGCGCCGCTTGCCATACCTTCGACGAGAGCAGCAAGAACAAGGTCGGCCCCAACCTCTACGGCATCGTCGGTGGGCCGCGCGGAACCAAGGCCGGGTTCAAGTATTCCAGCGTCATGGCGGAGTCGGGCGGTACCTGGTCGTGGGAGGATCTCGATGCCTTTCTGACCGATCCCAAGGGCTTCATGAAAGGCAACAAGATGTCGTTCAAGGGCCTGAAGGACGCGGAAGACCGGGCCAACATTCTGCTGTTCATGAACAGCAACAGCGCCTCTCCCGCCGCCCTGCCCGACGACTAGGGGCGGTTGCCCTCTCACCTTTGATGGATAAGTGTCCGGCCGAGTTCGTTGACCTTTCCGGCCGCCTGGCCGACGCCGCAGGCGGGGTCATCGCCAAGTATTTTCGCCAACCCTTCGACGTCATAACCAAGGACGACGACAGCCCTGTCACGATCGCCGACCGGGAATCGGAACAGGTCATGCGCGACCTGATCGAAGCCGCGTTCCCCGAGCACGGCATCGTCGGCGAGGAACACGGCACGGTGCGTCCAGATGCCGAATACGTCTGGTACCTCGATCCCATCGACGGCACCAAGTCGTTCATCTGTGGCGTGCCGCTGTTCGGCACGTTGATCGGACTGGTGCACAACGTTGACGGAGGCCCAAGCCCAATACTCGGCATTATCGACCAGCCCATCGCCAAGGAGCGCTGGACCGGCGCGGTGGGTCACGGCGCCGATTTGAACGGCCAAGCGATCACGACACGGGCTTGTGCGGGCGTCGATCAGGCGACGTTGTTCTCCACCGGACCGGAATACTTCGACGACAAATCCTTCGAAGCGTTCCAGCGCGTCCGTGCTCAATCCAACATCGCCCGGTTCGGCGGCGATTGCTACGCCTATGGTTTGTTGGCGTCAGGCTGGATCGACCTGGTCGTCGAATGGGGGCTCGACGTTTACGATTATTGCGCCCTGATCCCGGTGGTCGAGGCGGCCGGCGGTATCGTGACGACCTGGGCCGGCAAGGCCCACGCCTTCGATGGGCGCGAGAGCATCGTGGCGTCGGGCGACAGGTCCCTGCACGAAGAAGTGATAGCGATCCTCAACAATTAGACCGGCGGGCCTTGCCCTGAGCGCTCGCCTTGTCGCAAAATTCGGGCATTGCAGGTTTGGGGAAACAAGCCATGAAAAAGCTCGCCGTTATTGCCGCCGCCGCGGTTTCACTGGCCGCCTTGCCCGTGCTGGGCGGATCGAAAATCAGCCACGGCGATTCGTTGCACGGCGGCTTGAAGTATCCCGCCGATTTCAAGCATTTCGACTATGTAAATCCGGAAGCGCCGAAGGGCGGCACGCTGCGCCTCAGCGCCATCGGCTCCTACGATTCCCTCAACCCCTACATCCTTAAAGGCGACTCGGCGGTAGGGTTGGGCCTGGTTTACGATTCGCTGATGAGCGCGTCGGCGGACGAATCCAATTCCTCATACGGCCAGGTTGCCGAAACCATGGAAACGGCGGACGACCTCTCCTGGGTGATCTACACCCTGCGCAAGGAGGCCCGCTGGCATGACGGCACGCCGATCACGGCGGACGACATCATTTTTTCCTTCGAAACCGTCACGACCAAGGGACACCCCTTCTACCGCAGCTACTTCAAGAATATTGCCAAAGTGGAGCGCTTGGGCCCGAAAAAGGTCAAGTTCAGCTTTTCCGGCGATCTCAACCGCGAACTGCCGCACATCACCGGCCAGGTGCCCGTCCTGCCCAAGGCCTATTACGAAAAGCACGACTTCGGAAAAACGACGTTGGAACCGCCCTTGGGGTCCGGACCGTACCGGATCAAGGAACTCGATCCCGGGCGCTCGATTACGTACGAACGGGTAAAGGACTATTGGGGCAATGACGTTCCGGTCAACAAGGGCCAGTACAACTTTGACACCATCCGCTACGACTATTACCGGGACGCCACGGTTTCGCTGGAGGCCTTCAAGGCCCGCGAATACGATTTTCGCCAGGAAAATACATCCAAGGTCTGGGCGACGGGATACGGCTCTCCGGCGCTGGACAAGGGCTGGTACAAGAAACTGGAACTGGATGACGAGAACCCGACAGGCTTGCAGGGCCTGCATTTCAATATCCGGCGGGCCAAGTTCCGTGATCCCAGAGTGCGCCGGGCCATCGGCTACGCCTTCGATTTCGAGTGGACCAACAAGAACCTCTTCTATGGCCAGTACAGCAGGGTGAAAAGCTACTTTTCCAATTCGGAATTCGCCGCAACCGGGCTGCCGGGACCGCGGGAACTGAAGTACCTGGAGCCCCACCGGGGCAAAATTCCGGGAGAAATCTTCACCACGGAATTCACGGTGCCCACGACAGACGGCAGCGGCAATATCCGCAAAAACCTGCGCGCCGCAATCAAGCTCCTGAAAGAAGCCGGCTACCACATCAAGGACAGAAAACTGATCGACCGGGATACCGGCGAACCCTTCGTGTTCGAAATGCTTCTGAGCGGACCGTCCATGGAACGTGTCCTGTTGCCCATGGTGAAAAATCTCGAACGACTCGGCATGAAGGTCAACATGCGGGTCGTCGATTCGGCGCAGTACCAGAACCGACTACGGGATTTCGACTTCGACACGTTCGTTTTGTGGATGCGTCAGTCGTCGTCTACCGGCAACGAACAACGCGATTTCTGGGGCTCCTACAACGCCGACGTCCCGGGCAGCCGGAATTACATCGGCATCAAGGACCCGGCCGTCGATGACCTGATTGAAAAGATCGTCGCCGCCCCTAACCGGGAAGAATTGGTAGCCGCGACACGGGCGCTGGACCGCGTGCTGTTGTGGAATTTCTTCTCGGTACCGCAGTGGCAGAGTTTGAAATTCCGCCTGGCCTACTGGGACCGCTTCGGCAGACCGCCGACGCCGCCGAAATATTCACCGGGTTTCTTCACCTGGTGGATCGATCCCGCAAAGGATGCAGCGTTGAACACGGCGATGAAGAAGAGCGGAAACTGACAGGGCAATTGACCTAGCGTTACCCGGCTTTACTATGCTCGATACCGTGAAGAACAAGAGCAAATCAAGCGCGGGCCTGTTGGCCATACTGACGGTGGGGATCGGCGTCGCAGCGGCGGCGCAGGCGGAACCGCGGCACGGCCTGTCGATCTTCGGCGACCTCAAATACCCCGCCGGTTTCAAGCATTTCGACTACGTCAACCCGGATGCGCCCAAGGGCGGCACGATACGCCTTCGCGATCTGGGTTCCTTCGACAACGTCAACCCCTTCATCATCAAGGGCATCCGGCTTCGCGGCATGGGCGCCATCGCCATGCAGTTGCCGTACGATTCGCTGATGACCTCGGCCTCGGACGAGCCCGACGCCATGTACGGGCTGGTGGCGAAGACCGTCGAAATTGGGCCGGAGCGTCAATGGGTCGAGTTCGTCCTGCGCCCTGAAGCCAGGTTTCATGACGGCTCACCCATCACGCCGGAAGACGTCCTCTTCACGTTCAACATCCTGAAAACCGAGGGCCGTCCCGTATACCGCATCAACTTAAAGGACGTCGTAAAGGGCGAGAGCCCGGGTCCGGGCCGGGTGCGCTACACCTTCCGGGAAGGTGCGGTGACGCGCGACCTGCCCAGCATCGTGGCGGGCTTGCCGATCCTTTCCAAAGCCTACTACGACAAGGTTGAGTTCAACCGCACCACCATCAAACCACCCCTGGCCTCGGGCCCCTACCGCATCGCCAAGGTCGATCAGGGCCGCGATCTCGTGTACGAGCGGTTCAAGGATTACTGGGCAAGAGATCTGCCGGTCATGCGTGGGCGCTATAACATCGACAGATTCCATTTCGTCTTCTACCGCGACCGCAATGTGGCGCTGGAAGCCTTCAAGGGCGGCGATTACGACTTCCGCGAGGAGTTCACCTCCAAGAGCTGGGCCACGGGCTATGATTTCCCCGCCGTCGACAAGGGCTGGGTAAAGCTGGAGAGCATCCCGGACCTCTCTCCGGCGTCGCGCCAGTATTTCGCCCTCAACCTCCGGCGCGACAAGTTCAAGGACGCCCGCGTGCGGGAGGCTTTCGGCCTCGCTTTCGATTTCGCCTGGACCAATAAGAACCTGTTTTACGGCCTCTACGACCGCACCCTCAGCATCTGGCAGAACACCGACATGGCGGCCCGCGCCCTGCCCGACAAGGACGAACTCGCATTGCTGGAACCGTTCCGCGACAAACTGCCGGCCCGCATCTTCACCGAAGTCTACATGCCACCGGGCGAAGGCAAACCCTTGCGACAAAATCTCAGACGCGCCAAAAAACTGCTCGCGGAGGCCGGCTGGACCGTCAAGGGCGGCAAGCTGGTCAAGGGCGGCGGCGAGCAGATGAGAATCGAGTTCCTCACCTATACACCGACCTTCGAACGGATCCTCGCGCCGATCGTCAAGAACCTGAAGCGCTTGGGCATCGACGCCTCGATCCGCCAGGTCGACGTCACGCACTACACCAACCGGAAACAGACCTTCGAATTCGACGTGGCAACGGAAGCCTTCCTCACGACCGCGACGCCCGGCATCGCACAGCGAAATTTCTGGGGCTCGGAGGCGGCCAAACAACAGGGCAGCATCAATTACTCCGGTATCAGTGATCCGGTGATCGACGCTTTGCTGGAACACATCGCCGAAGCACCCGACCGAGAGGCGCTGACGACGGCGGCGCGGGCCCTGGACCGCGTATTGCTGGGCAATCACTACATCGTGCCGGAATGGTTCAAGGCCGTGCACACGGTAGCCTACTGGGACAAGTTCGCCCGACCCAAGATCAAGCCTAAGTACGACCTCGGTTTCCTCGACACCTGGTGGTACGACGAAGACCGCGCCAAGGCGCTGGAAGCCGCCATGGCCAAGGGCGGCTAGCCCGCGATGCTCGCCTACATCATCCGTCGGCTGTTGTTGATGATTCCGACGCTGTTCGGGATCATGGTGCTGAACTTTTTTATCATCCAGTTCGCGCCGGGCGGGCCGGTGGAACAGATGATCGCGCAAATCCAGGGCACCGCGGTAGACCCGACCACCCGCATCGGCGGCGGCGCCGGCGGCGGCGAAACCGGTAGTCAAAAGGCCCAAACCGGATCCGCCGACGTCACCAGCAAGTATCGGGGGGCCCAGGGACTGGATCGGGAATTCATCGAGGAAATCGAAAAACTCTACGGCTTCGACAAACCGGCGCACGAACGGTTCATCCTGATGATGGGCAATTACCTCCAGTTCGAATTCGGCGACAGCTACTTCCGTGACCGGCCCGTGGTTGATCTGGTGATCGACAAGATGCCGGTGTCGATTTCTCTGGGCGTGTGGACGACGTTGCTGGTTTACCTGATATCGATCCCCTTAGGCATCGCCAAGGCAGTGAGGGACGGCAGCCGGTTCGACATCGCCACATCGAGTGCCATTATCGTCGGCTACGCTATCCCGAGCTTCCTGTTCGCCGTGCTGTTGATTGTGTTGTTCGCGGGCGGCAGCTTCTGGGATGTCTTCCCCTTGCGCGGCCTGACCTCGGAGAACTGGGCAGAACTTTCGTGGCCCGATCGCATCGCGGATTATTTCTGGCACCTTACGCTTCCCATCCTCGCCATGGTGATCGGTGGTTTCGCGACCCTGACGATGTTGACGAAAAACTCGTTCCTCGAGGAGATCAACAAGCAGTACGTCATGACGGCCCGGGCCAAGGGTCTCACGGAAAATCGCGTGCTTTACGGACACGTCTTCCGCAACGCCATGTTGATCGTCATCGCTGGATTTCCCAGCGCCTTCATCGGCGTTCTATTCACCGGCGCATTGCTGATCGAGGTGATCTTCTCCCTGGACGGGCTGGGCTTGTTGGGCTTCGAGGCCGTGATCAACCGTGACTATCCCGTCGTCTTCGGCAGTCTATTCTTTTTCACCCTGCTGGGTCTGATTATGGGATTAATCGGCGACGTCATGTACATGATCATTGATCCGCGCATCGATTTCGAACGACAGGATGTCGGGTGATGTCAGAGCACTTCCTCGGCCTCCGCATCACGCCCCTGACGCGCCGTCGTCTGCAGAATTTTCGCTCCAATCGCCGGGGCTGGTGGTCGTTCTGGATCTTTCTGGTCATCTTCTTCGTCAGCCTGTTCGCGGAGTTCATCGCCAACGACAAGCCCATTGTCTTATCCTACGAGGGCGAGCTGCATTTTCCCGTCTTCATCGAATACGCGGAAACAAAGTTCGGCGGCGATTTCGAAACCGAAGCCGAATACCGCGATCCCTATATCCAGGATTTGATCAACGAAAATGGCTGGATGGTCTGGCCCATCGTCCGCTACTCCTACGACACCATCAATCTTGATCTACCGGTCCCGGCGCCGGCGCCGCCGTCGGCGGAAAATTGGCTGGGAACGGACGATCAGGCGCGCGACGTCGTGGCCCGGCTGATCTACGGCTTTCGCATATCCGTCCTGTTCGGCCTGATCCTGACGGTATTTTCCTCGATCATCGGGGTGGTCGCCGGCGCGGTACAGGGCTACTTCGGCGGCTGGCTGGACCTGTTGTTCCAGCGCTTCATCGAAATCTGGTCGGGCCTGCCGACGCTCTACATTTTGATCATCATGGCGAGCTTCATCGTGCCGGGGTTCTGGACGCTTCTGATCATTCTGCTGTTGTTCAGCTGGATGGCGCTGGTAGGCGTCGTGCGCGCCGAATTCCTGCGCGCGCGGAACTTCGAATATGTCCGCGCCGCCCGGGCGCTGGGTTTGGGCGATACCATGATCATGTTTCGCCACCTGCTGCCCAACGCCATGGTGGCGACCATCACCTTCCTCCCTTTCATCCTCAATGGATCCATCACCACCCTGACGGCACTGGACTTTCTGGGCTTCGGCCTGCCGCCGGGTTCGCCTTCGTTGGGCGAACTGCTGGCCCAGGGCAAAGCCAACCTGCAGGCGCCGTGGCTCGGCATCTCCGGCTTCTTCACCATCTCCATCATGCTGACGCTGCTGGTCTTCGCTGGCGAGGCGCTGCGTGATGCCTTCGATCCGAGAAAGGCGTTGGCATGAGTGCCCGCGACTTCCTGGTCGTTGACGACCTTTCCGTCAACTTCAAGGTCGAAGGCCGCGAGGTCGAGGCCGTGCGCCATGTATCGTTCCGCATCGAACGTGGGGAGACGGTGGCGCTGGTCGGCGAAAGCGGTTCGGGCAAGTCGGTCAGCGCCTTATCCGTCCTGCAGCTTCTGCCCTACCCCCAGGCGAGCCACCCGTCGGGTTCCATCCTGATCGACGGCAAGGAGGCGATCGGGGCCAGCCAGGCGGAGATGCGCGACATCCGGGGCGACCGCATTTCCATGGTGTTCCAGGAACCCATGACGTCGCTCAATCCGCTGCACAGTATCGAAAAACAGATCAACGAAACATTGATCCTGCACCGCGGCCTCTCAAAATTGGCGGCGCGGGAGAGAACCCTCGAACTGCTGGATCTCGTCGGGCTGCAAAACGCCGAAGCGCGGCTCGGCGCCTTCCCCCACCAGCTTTCCGGCGGCCAGCGCCAGCGCGTCATGATCGCCATGGCGCTGGCCAACGAACCCGACCTACTGATCGCCGACGAGCCCACCACGGCGGTCGACGTCACCATCCAGGCCCAGTTGCTCAAGCTGCTGAAGGACCTGCAGGCGCGGCTCGGCATGGCCATGTTGCTGATCACCCACGACCTCGGCATCGTGCGTCATATGGCGGAGCGCGTGCATGTCATGAAGGACGGCGAGGTGGTCGAGCACGGCAGCGTCGAGGAGGTCTTCGGCAATCCCCGGCACGAATACACCCAGACCCTGCTGGCGGCGGAGCCAGGTGGCCATCCCGAGACGCCGGAGGACGCCGCCGCCGAGGTCATGAGCGCCGACGACCTCAAGGTCTGGTTCCCCATCAAGAAGGGCGTTTTCCGCCGCACCGTCGATCACGTCCGCGCCGTCGACGGCGTCAGCCTCAGCATCCGCGCCGGGCACACTGTCGGTGTCGTCGGTGAAAGCGGCTCGGGCAAGACGACGCTCGCCCTGGCGCTCTTGCGCCTGATCCGCAGCCGTGGGCCGATCCGCTTCGACGACAAGGACATCCAGGGTCTCGGCTTCGGCGACATGCGGCCTTTGCGCCGCGAAATGCAGATCGTCTTTCAGGATCCCTTCGCCAGCCTGAGCCCGCGTCTTTCCATCGGTCAGATCGTCGGCGAAGGCCTGTTGGTGCACGACATGGGTGGCGATTATGACGAACGCCGGGCGATGATCGGCGCGGCCCTTGCGGAAGTGGGTCTCGATCCCGAAACCCAGGACCGCTACCCGCACGAATTTTCCGGCGGCCAGCGCCAGCGCATCTCCATCGCCCGCGCCATGGTGTTGAAACCCCGCTTCGTCGTGCTGGACGAACCCACCTCGGCCCTCGATATGTCGGTCCAGGCGCAGATCGTCGACCTCTTGCGCGACCTGCAGCGCCAGCACAACCTCGCCTACTTGTTCATCAGCCACGACCTTCGCGTCGTCCGCGCCTTGTCGGACGATGTCATCGTCATGCGCGACGGCCAGGTGGTGGAACAGGGCGCCGCCGATGCCGTCTTCGACCACCCCCAAACCGACTACACCCAGGCCCTGATGCAGGCGGCGTTCGAGCTTCAGGCCGACGAAAGCGGCGTGGTGAGGACTTAAGCGGTGGCGATCCTCATCCATTTCGGCGCGGACCATTCGCAGGAGCGCTGGCGCAACACGCTGCAGCGCCTGGACCCGTCCCTGGAATTCCGCCTCTGGCCCGATGAGGGAAATGCCGAGGACATCGACGCCATCGTCGTCTGGAAGCACATTCACGGAGAACTCCTGGGCTATCCCAATCTCAAGTTGATCTGCAATCTCGGTGCCGGCGTCGAACACATCCTGGGCGACGACAACCTGCCCGAAGGCATCCCCTTCACCCGCGTGGTCGACCCCCGCATGACCAGCGCCATGGCGGAGTACGTCCTCCTCCATGTCTTGCGCTACCACCGCCATTTCGACGAAACGCAGACCAACCAAAAAGACCGTAAGTGGGAATACCTGCCGCCCGACAACGCCGCCACGACGACCATCGGATTTCTCGGATTGGGCGAATTGGGCCGGCATGCGGCTAACCTGGTTAGGGCGTTGGGCTTCGATGTCGCGGGCTGGAGCCGCTCAGCCAAAAAGCTGGACGGCATAACAACCTATCACGGCGAAGACGGTCTGGTGCCATTCCTCAATTCAACCAAGATGCTGGTCTGCCTGCTGCCGCTGACGTCCGAAACCGAAGGGATCATCAACGCCAGGACGCTGTCGGCCCTGCCCGAGGGCGCCTACCTGATCAACGCCGCACGCGGCGGCCACGTCATTGACGCCGACCTGATCGCCGCCCTGGACTACGGCACGCTGGAGGGGGCCACGCTGGATGTCTTTCACGAGGAACCGCTGCCCGACGACCATCCGTTCTGGACGCACCCGAGGATTACCGTCACCCCCCACAACGCCGCCGATTCCTTCCCCGACGACGTGGCGCCGCAGATCGTTGACAACATCCACCGCGCCCTTGAGGGACGCGAGCTGCTCAATCCGGTCGATGTCGGGAGAGGCTACTGAGCGTTGACGCGGGCGATTGAATTCGAAACGAAATCAGCGAATTCGGTGAGATGGACCGACCCCTTGACCGTGCGGTTGATGCGGATGCTGCGCTTGTCGTCGGGATCGGGGCCGCGGCGCACGAAGTCCTGACGTTCCAGCGCATCAAGCGCCCGGGTTACCGCCGGCTTGGCGATACCCAACTCCTTGGAAAGGCCGCGAACGGTATGGGGCGGGTCGGTCAGATATACCGTCAGCATCAGGGCCAGCTGACGGGCTGACAGATCGGGTTTGTCGCCGCGCACGCCGTCGACAAGGGCGCCTCTCCAAATATCAAGGGCTTGCTGGGTCGTCACAGAAATCGTCATACCACTACCTAGTGTTCTGTTTCGCGCCCAGCACGAATATACATCAGGTTGTGTTGTTAAATCGACTCTCGATGACGTGAAACAACGCGCGGACGGCCTGCGCTTCGCCACCGACCGGGCGGCCGGGCCGGGCTTTCTTGTTCCAGGCGAACATGTCCAGATGTACCCAGGTATCGACGCCCTCGGCGAAGCGTTCGAGGAACAAGGCGGCGGTGATGGCGCCGCCCAGGCGGTCCTCCCCGGCATTGTTGAGGTCGGCAATGCGGCTTTTGAACAGCTCGGTGTAGGGCTGCCACAACGGTAGGCGCCAGACGGGATCGTGAACGGCATCCCCGGCCTCGCTGAGTTCGCGCGCCAGGTCATCGTCTGGCGTGAAAAACGCCGGTAGTTCCGGCCCCAGGGCAACGCGGGCGGCACCCGTCAGCGTCGCGCAGTCGATCAGCAATTTCGGGTTCTCCGACGCCGCCTCGGCCAGGGCGTCGGCCAGCACCAGGCGGCCTTCGGCGTCGGTGTTGCCGATCTCGACGGTGAGGCCTTTGCGGCTGTGCAATACATCTCCGGGCCTGAAGGCATTGGCCGACACGGCGTTTTCCACCGCCGGGATCAGCACCCTGAGACGCACCGGCAAGGCCGCCGCCATCACCATGGAAGCCAAGGCCAGGATGGCAGCGGACCCGCCCATGTCCTTTTTCATCAGTTCCATGGCGCTGGCGGGTTTGAGGTCCAAACCGCCGGAATCGAAACACACGCCCTTGCCCACCAGCGTGACGCGCGGCGCATTTTCTTCGCCCCATGTCATGTCGATCAGGCGCGGCGGCCGGGAACTGGCGCGGCCCACGGCGTGAACCATGGGGTAGTTGGCGTCCAGCAGGTTATCGCCGACGATATCCGAGTATTCCGCGCCGAACCTCTTCGCCACGTCCCGGGCGGCGGCGGCCAGTTCCGCCGGCCCGAGATCGGCAGCCGTCGTGTTGACGAGGTCACGCGCGAGGTAGATGGCGTCGAGGGCCGCCTCTGTCCGCCCACGGTCGCAGGCTTCGGGCCAAACGAGGTTGGCGACCTCATCGTCGTTCTGCTTGTAGCGTTCGAAACGGTAGCCGGCGAGCCCCCAACCGAGCGCCGCGTCGTTTGCAGTGGCGGCATCGGGTTCGGCGGCGAGGCGGTAGGCGCCGGCCGGCAGTTTCTCCGCCGCCGCCGCATAACCGAACGGTCCATCCTCCCCCAGGCAAATCACCGCTCCCTCCATGCCCCCCTCTGAAGAAGGCAGCGTCGTCGCCGCGCCGTCCTTGGCCTTAAATCCGATGTCGTCCAACCACCGGCGTTCGGCCTCCGGGCGCCCCGACAACCAGTCGTCGAAATCCTCCACGGCGACGGCATGGAGCGGGACGGCATCGGGGACGGCTTCGAGAAGTGTGGACACGGGCGAAAACCTCGTTAGTTTGCGGGGCGTCATTTAGAGCATATGTCGCATTTTGCCGGAAGGGGTATGGCGTGTCGGATCTTACTTTGGTTATCGGCAACCGGAACTATTCGTCATGGAGCTTGCGCGCCTGGCTGGCCATGCGCGAGGTCGGATTGGAGTTCAAGGAAGAGGTAATCCCGCTCGATCTGCCCAACACGGCCGAGCGCATCGCGGCCCACTCCGCGGCCGGCCGCGTTCCGGTCCTGCACGACGGCGGTCTCGTCGTCTGGGACACCATCGCTATCATCGAATACCTGGCCGAGGCCTACCCCGGCCCGCGCTGGTGGCCCGCCGGCGCGGAAGCCCGCGCCGTCGCCCGCGCGGTCAGCGCCGAAATGCATGCGGGCTTCGCCGCCTTGCGCAACGAACTGCCCATGAACGTGCGGGCAGCGGACCGCCGTGTCGGGATCAGCCCGGAATGCCGGGCCAACATCGGGCGAATTCGGCAAATCTGGACGGATTGCCGCGAGCGGTTCGGACAGGACGGCGATTTTCTCTTTGGCGATTTCTCTGCGGCCGATGCCATGTTTGCCCCGGTCGTATCCCGCTTCCGCACCTACGGTATCGAAGTGGACGACGCCGTTGGGGCTTATGCCGACGCGGTTTGGCAGACCCCGGGGATGCGCTGGTGGCGCGCGGCCAGTGCGGATGAATCGTTCACCATACCGGAAGCCGAGTTGGGCCAAACGTCCTGACGATTTCAACCATGTCGCAATCGAATGCCGTGCGTGTTCAACAGATCGGTGGCAACTTTAATTTAGTAACCTCTAATTGAGTCAATTTTACCCGAAATCGGCAGGATGGCTGTTGCCTTTGGCCGGCTTATTTGGGATAACGTCGCGCTGACTAATATGACTTTATTGCAGATTTTCGGCGTTTTACCGGGTTGTCCCCTGAACAGACGGCCAAGGTCCGCCGAGCAGACATAGGTACGGGTTTCGGCATGGCCGACCAAGACCAGCGCGTCGAGCAGGAAACGCGCAAAATTTACGTCGACGAAGACGAAGATTTCTCCACACCGCAGTCATACGGGCGACGCGTCGTCACACCGGTCCGGTACTCCACCGATCCCCGCGATGTCGGTTGGGTGCGGGAGAACGTGCCCTGCCAGGCGGCCTGCCCGGCGGACACCAACGTGCCGGCCTACATCCGCACCATCGTCGAGGAACGCTACGGCCGGTCCTACGAGATCAACCGCATGGCCAACGTGCTGCCCGGCGTGCTGGGCCGCATCTGTTCGCGCCCCTGTGAGGACGCCTGCCGCCACGGCTGGCCGGGCAATGGCGAACCGGTCAACATCTGCCATCTCAAACGGGCCGCCGGGGATCTCAAGACTTCCGGCCACCGCATCACCGAAAATCTCTACACGCCGTCAGGTAAACGCATCGCTGTGATCGGCGCCGGTCCGGCCGGTCTGGCGGCGGCCCACGATCTATCGACCCTGGGCCACGCCGTGACCATCCTGGAGCGCGAGGAGGTCGCCGGCGGCATGCTCTACTACGGCATTCCGGTCTTCCGCCTGCCGCGCGATATCCTGGATGTTGAAGTTCACAACGCCACACGCCTCGGCGTCACCATGAAGACGGGCGTCAACATGGGCACCGGTCCCGACGACACCAAGCTCTCCGGCCTTCTGGAAGACTTCGACGGCGTTCTCATGGCGATGGGCTGCATGGCGGCCATGGCGCTGCCGCTGAAGGATTACGACGGCGAGGACGATCCGGTGCTGGCGGCACCCAACGCCGAATACGGCCTGGACTTCCTGACCGAACTTCACCGCGGCGAGACCAAAACCGTGGGCAAGCGCGTCGCCGTCATCGGCGCCGGCTTTACCGCCCTCGATTGCGCCCGCGTGGCGCTGCGCCTCGGCGCCGAGGAGGTCCACGTCCATATCCGCACCACCGAGAAGTACATCCCCGTCACCCACGAGGAGATTTTCGAAAGCAAACGCGAAGGCATCAAGATCCTCGGCCTGCGCACGCCCGTCGGTTTGGAAACGGACGATGACGGCAACGTCACCGGTGTGCGGTTTGCGCAGAACCGCTTGGGCGGTTGGCGCGCCAACGGCCGGCGCGAAGCCATTCCCATCGAAGGCTCCGAGTTCGTCGAGCCCTGCGACACCGTCCTCATCGCCATCGGTCAGAAGACCATCAACGACGTGATGGATATCGACGTCGAATTGGACCGCTGGGGCAACGTTCGCATCGGCGACAATGGCATGACGTCCGTCGACGGTCTGTTTGCCGCCGGAGATTTCGTCTCGGGCGCCACCACGGTGGTCGAAGCCGTCGGACATGGCCGCGAGGTTGCGCTGAAGTTGGATACCTGGTTGATGGACCGCCAGCGGCGCAAGCGCGTCGTCAAGATCGAACCCGTCGAAGCACCCCTGCGGGAGCGCGCCTTCGATTTCATTCCGCGCCAGCCTATCCCGACCGAACCCATGGCCAACCGTTTCAACGATCTCGAGACCGAGGTCGAAACCGGCATGGACAAGGAACTCGCCTTCGAGGAAGCCAAGCGCTGTTACCTCTGCCACATGAAGTACGAGATCGACGTCGACAACTGCATCTACTGCAGGGCCTGTATCGACGTGGCGCCGCGCGACTGCATCAAACTGGTTTCCGGCGTTCAGATTAAAGAGGACGGCACCTACGGCGATCTCGAGGAAACAATGCAGTGGAACAAGGTCGGCGCCATCTGGATCGACAACGATGAGTGCATCCGTTGCGGCGCTTGCCACATGGTCTGCCCGACCAAGTGCATTTCCATCGCCAAGCAAGAAATCTTTTTCCAGGACGTTTAGCCATGGCCGACCAGCCGCATATCGTCATCATCGGCAACGGCGCCGCCGGCAACCGCGCCGCCGATATCCTGCGTGAGCGTGACAGAGACTGCCGCATCAGCATCGTCTCCGCCGGTGCGCTGTTGTTCTACAACCGCTACGAACTGCCGGACGTCTTCCGCGGCCGTCAGGACTGGCGCGATTATTTGCAGCACCCGCCGGAATATTACCGGGACAACGACATCTCGTTGTGGCGCAAGAGCATCGTGGCCGACGTCGATACGGCCCAGCGGAAACTGACGTTGGCCCATCGCGAGGAGATCGGCTTCGATCAGTTGCTGGTGGCAACCGGTGGCGCGGGCTACCTGCCGGAGCGCTTGCAGGAATCCCTGCACTTGATGCACGGCTTCACGACCTTTCGCGCCGCGATGAAAATGTACAACGATCTGCCGAAGGGCGGCCACGTCGTCATGCTGGGCGCCGACATGATCGGTCTTGATCTTGCCCGCACGTTGATCGACACCGGCTACCGGGTCACCGTCGTTCCCGGCGACCGCACCTTCTGGCCCCATGAGATCAGCGCGGAGGAACGCCCGAAGTATCTCGCGGCGCTTGAGAAGATGGGCTTGGCCGTGGTCGACGAAGGAGAGGTCGAGCGCGTCGAGGATACTTCCAACGGCATGTCGGCGCGCCGCGTCGTGTTCGTTAACGGCAACAGTATCGATGCCGACATCGTCATGCCGCTCTACGGCCTCACCCCGATGGTCGATTTCATGAGCACGGCCGGCGTCGACATCGAACGCGGATTGCTGGTCAACCCGCAGCTCAAGACCACCCGCGACGAGGTGTATGCCGCGGGTGACGTCTGCCAGATCTGGTCGGCGGAGCAGAACGAGTACCGCTTCTACTACGGTTGGCGGAACGTCCGCACGATGGGTGAGGTGGCGGCCCGCAACATGATGGGCGAGGAGGTTCCCTTTACCACCGACGTCGACGAACACCTTGTGATTACGGATGACGGCGGCATCTCGTCGCCGTTCTGGGAGTACAGCCAATGAGCACCAACGGCACGGACATCCAGATTGCCTTTTGCGGTTCGGCAGGCGACGGCACCATCGCGGTCGGCGACATCTTGAAGCAGGCCATGGCCCGCGCCGGTTACCGGGTCATCGCCTTCGACCAGTATCCGGCGGAAATCCGGGGCTTCGGCAAGTGCGTTTCGCGCACCCGCATCACCGGCGAACAAGTCTATTCGATGAAGCAGCAGACCGACATCCTGGTCTCGCTGGACGACAGCCACGCTATTCCCCACGCCGCCGAGGTGCGCGATTTCGGTGCCGTAATCTATGATTCGCACCCCATCAGCCTGTTGGCCGAGGGTCAGCACATCTCCGGCCACCTGTTGCCCGGCCAGATACCCTACGCCCTGGCGGTGCGCGAAATATCCGAAAAGGCCACCGGCGGTAACCGCTCGCGCAACATGGTGGCGTTGGGTTTCGTCGCCGGCCTCTACGGCCTGCCGCGCGAGGTCTTCCACGATGTCATCGCGGCCAAGTTCCGCACCAAACCCGAGGCCGTGACGACTAGCAACGTCGCCGCCTTCGATGCGGGCTTCGACCTGGGTGCGGACGAGTACCGTTTCGACGACGTCAGCGTCGGCAAGCCCCCCGCCCGGGATGAAAGCCTGGGCGAGGCCGAAATGCTGAGCGGCAACGCCGCCGTCGCGCGCGGCTGTCTGGACGCCGGCATCGACACCTACTTCGGCTATCCCATCACGCCGGCAACGACGATCATGGAGCGGCTGACGACGGAAATGCCCAAGCACGGCAAACGCTCGCTGCAGACCGAGGATGAAATATCCGCCATTGCCGCCACAATCGGCGCGGGCTACGCCGGCGCCCGGGCAGCAACGGCGACCTCCGGCCCCGGCCTCGCCTTGATGGCCGAGATGCTGGGTCTCGGCGTCATGGCCGAAGTGCCGTCGGTGATCTTCGTCTCGCAACGTGGCGGCCCGTCCACCGGCATGCCGACAAAGACGGAACAATCCGATCTCAATCTCGCCGTCTTCGGCGGATCGGGCGACGCCCGGCGCATCGTGATGGCGCCGACCAACGTCGAGGGTTGCTGGCGCTGTGCCGGCAAGGCTTTCGAGATGGCCGAGCGTTACCAGACGCCGGTGATCGTGCTGCTGGACCTTTACCTCTCCAACCGCTACGAGACCGTGGTGGTGTCGCCCGAGGAGCGCTTCGAACCCGATATGTCGAAGCCCATGGAACTGAAGGCTGACGCACCTTATGAGCGTTTCGCCATGACCGAGGACGGCGTCAGCCCGCGGGCCATTCCCGGGGAGCCCGGCGGCATCCATACCGTGACCGGCCTGGAGCATAACGAGCGCGGCCGGCCCAACGACCAGCCTGTGATGCACCACGATATGACGGCCAAGCGCCACGACAAGCTGGAAACCGCGGTCGATCATCCCGGCATCACCATTACCAAACGTTTCGGCGACGAGGGCGAGATCGATGTCGCCTTGCTGGCCTGGGGCTCGACCTTCGGCGAGGCCTTGGAGGCCATGATGATGGCGCGTGAGGAAGGCATCCGCTGCGCCGCCATGAAGGTTGTCATGCTTTCGCCGCTGCCGGTCGAGCCGATCCGCGAATTCATGGCTTCGGCCAAGGAAGTCCTGATCCCAGAGCTCAACTACGAGGGCCAGTTCGCGGGTCTCGTTTCGGGCACGCTCGGCCAACCCGTCCACCGCCTCAACAAGGTGCCCGGCACGCCCATGCGGGTGGCCGACATATTGGATGAAATCCGCCGTTTGGCCGGGCGCGACGCCCGCGACGCGGCCTAAATCGGGTCACGAGGAGTTAACATCATGAACGCCGAATTGCGGGCCCTGGTCTATCTCGAGGAAAAGCTCGAACAAATCCAGGAGAGCGGTCGTCTGGACTACCGATCCGGCTCGCTGCCCACCTGGTGCCCGGGCTGCGGCTATTACAGCATGACCGAGGGCGTGACCAACGCGCTGAACAAGCTGGAACTCGACAACAAGGACGTGGTCTGCGTTTCCGGCATCGGCTGTGCCTCGCGCTTCCCCTTCTTCGTCGACGTCTACGGGTTCCACACCCTGCACGGCCGCACCCTGCCGGTTGCCACGGGAATCAAGACGGCCAACGACGATCTGACAGTCGTCGTGGTGGGTGGTGACGGCGACGGCTTCGCCATCGGCGGCGGCCACATCCCGCACGCCGCCAAGCGCAACGTCGATATCACCTATCTGTTGTTTGACAACGGCATCTATGGCCTGACCAAGGGCCAAACCTCGCCGACCTCCGACCAGGGTTTCAAAACCTCGACGACGCCCTACGAAAACCGCGAGGCACCGCTTAATCCGCTGATGATGGTGCTCTCCTACGGCGCCAGCTGGGTCGGCCAGGCCTACGCCGGCGACCCCCATCACCTGGCCGACATGATCCGTCAGGCGATGGCGCACAAGGGTTTTTCCTACCTGCACATCCTCAGCCCCTGCGTCACCTTCGACAAGACCAACAAGACCTACGGCAACATCAGCATGGCGGTGCGCGACCTGCCGGAGGAGCACGATGCGTCGAACCGGTTGGCGGCGATGCGCGAGGCCGAAAAAACCCAGCGCCCGGCACTCGGCGTCTTCTACCAGGAAGACCGCCCCACCCTGAATGAAAACCTCGACGCCATCGCAGCGGCGGCGGCGGGATAACTATCTGCCTTTACTCGTGCTCGTTCAGCCAGTCTTCGTAGGCTTTTAGCGTTTCCTCGTCGGGCGGATAGGTACCGATGGTCGGGTGACCGTCGGCGACGCGCAATTTGAGAAAACCCTCCATCTTCTCCTGTTCCAGGGCGGCCTCCGCGATCTCGTGGGCGATTGCGCGCGGCACCACGACCACGCCGTCCCCGTCGCCGACCACGACATCGCCGGGAAACACCGCGACACCACCGCAGGCGATGGGCCTCTGCACATCCGCACCGAAATGGTCGCCGAGACTGGGGGGTGCTGCGCTGCCCGTGCAGTAAATCGGCAGACCCGTCTTCGCCACTTCGCCGGCATCCCGCACCGGCCCGTCGGCGATCACGGCGGCCGCGCCGCGCCTCTTAAGGCGAAGCGCCAGAATGTCTCCAATCACGCCCGACGTCGTCACGCCGCGGCAATCGACCACCAGGGCCTGGCCCGGCGGAATATCCTCGATGGCTTTGCGGGGGGCGTATTCGGGATCGCCGAGGATCTCCGGATTGCTGAGGTCTTCCCGCATGGGTATGAAGCGCAGCGTATAGGCCACCGCGGCGATGCGCGGCATGTCCGCCGTCAGCGGCTTGGCGGCCGCGATGTAACAGGACCTGAGGCCGCGCTTCAACAACTGCATGGTGAGCGTCGCCGTTGAGACATGATCCAGTGCAGCCAATAGGTCTTCGGAAATCGCCGTCTCCGACATCGTGCCTTCCCCCGATAAATCCGCCGCCCGAGATTAGAGGTTTTCGCCCAGGCCCCGGTCATGGATAATTCCCCCAATACTATACAAACATTTTCGGGAGGCCCACATGACCGCGACGCTCAATGTAACCATCGACGCCTGGAACGACGGCGACCGCATTCCCGGCGATTACGCGTTCTGCATTCCGGCGGATGAAGGCCATGTCAGCATGGGTGAAAACCGCAGTCCGGCCATTTCATGGAGCGGCGCCCCCGAGGGTACCCAATCGTTCACCATCATCTGCCATGACCCGGACGTACCGTCGGTGGGCGACGACGTCAACCAAGAGGGCAAGACGGTGTCGGCTGACCTGCCGCGCGTCGATTTCTACCATTGGGTGCTGGTGGACATTGGCGCGGACGTCTCAGGCCTCGCCGCCGGCGCCGACAGCGACGCCATTACGGCGGGCGGCAAGGACGTGGGCCCCACGGCGAACGGCGTTCGCGGCCTCAACAACTACACGGACTGGTTTGCCGGCGATGCCGACATGGGCGGCGATTACGGCGGTTACGACGGCCCCTGCCCGCCCTGGAACGACGAGATCATGCACCACTACGTCTTCACCGTGTATGCCCTCGACACCGCCAGCCTCGGCCTCTCCGGCAATTTCGGCGGCCCGGAGGCGCTGGCGGCCATGGAGGGCCACATCCTTGGCCAAGGCCAGTGCGTCGGCACTTATACGTTGAACAAGGATTTGCTGTAGGGCTTGCGGGCCTCAACCGCCCTCGATCTCCTCACGGCGCATTTCCAGTTCCAGCCACTGTTCCTCGGCGGCGGCGAGGTCGGCCTCGGCCGATTTCAGCCCGTCGACCGCGGCCTGGAAAGCGTCGGGATCGTTGGTGAACAGATCCGCATCGGCCAGGGCAGACTGGTGGCGGGCGATATCGGCCGCCAGCGCGTCCATCCTGGCCGGCAGGGTTTCCAGAGCGTGTTTGTCCTTGAAGGTCATTTTTCCGCTGGGCTTGGCGGCTCCATTCGCCGACCTGGGAGAGGACTTGGCTCTGCCGTTTTTGGCCGGGCTCTTCGTTTCACCGCCAGGCCGGTTGCCGCGCTGGCTTAGCATGTCCGAATAACCACCGGCGTATTCCAGCCACCGTCCGTCGCCTTCCGGCGCGATCACCGATGTGGCGACGCGGTCGAGGAAATCGCGGTCGTGGCTGACCAGCAAAACCGTACCGGGATAATCCGACAGCTGCTCCTGCAGCAAATCGAGCGTTTCGAGATCGAGATCGTTGGTCGGCTCGTCCAGCACCAGCAGGTTGGAGGGTTGGGCCAGGCCACGGGCCAGCATCAGGCGCCCGCGCTCGCCACCCGAAAGCGCCGTGATGACGGTACCGGCCTGTTCCGGCGCGAAGAGGAAATCCTTCATGTAGCTCATGACGTGCTTGTGCGTGCCACCGACCGACACCTGATCGCCGCCGCCCCGCGTCAGCGCCTCCTGCAGCGTCCAGGCGGGATCGAGGCTTTCGCGCCTTTGATCCAGCACCGCCAGTTCAAGATTTGCGCCTTGTTTGATGCTACCGCCGTCCGGCGCCAGCGCCCCGGTCAGCAAGTTGACCAACGTGGTCTTGCCGACACCGTTCGGCCCGACGATGCCGAGCCGGTCACCGCGCCGCACGCGCAGGGACAAGTCCCGAACGATTGCGCGGCGGTCGTAGGACTTCGAAACGTTTTTCGCCTCGATAACGATCTTGCCGGAAAGACCGCTTTCCGTGGTCGTCATGCGGACATTGCCGGTCACCTGGCGCTGTTCCCGCCGCTCCTGCCGCAGGGCCTGAAGTTTGCGCAGGCGGCCCTGGTTGCGCTTGCGCCGCGCCGTCACGCCGTAGGTGATCCAGTGCTCCTCGCGCACGATTTTGCGGTCGAGCTTGTGGCGCTCCAACTCCTCCTGGGCCAGCACTTCGTCGCGCCAGGCCTCGAACTTACCGAAACCCTGGTCGAGGCGGCGCGAGGTCCCCCGGTCCAGCCACACCGTCGCGCCCGACAGGGTTTCCAGGAAACGCCGGTCATGGCTGATCAGGATCAGGGCCGAGCGCGACGCACGAAGTTCCTGCTCCAGCCATTCGATGGCCGGCAGGTCGAGATGGTTTGTCGGTTCGTCCAGCCGGAGAATATCGGGCGCCGGGGCCATGGCCCGGGCCAGCGCCGCCCGGCGGGCCTCGCCGCCGGATATCGTCGCGGGATCCTCGGTCCCGCTCAGCCCGAGCTTTTCCAGGAGATGAATGCCCCGGTAGAGGTCGTCCCCCGGCGCCAGTCCGGCGTTCACGTAATCCCCGACCGTGGCAAAGCCGTCGAGATCCGGTTCCTGCGCGAGGTAGCGCACCGTCTTACCCGGTTGCAGGAAGCGCTCGCCCCCGTCGGCTTCGATCAGACCGGCAGCGACCTTGAGGAGCGTCGATTTGCCCGAACCGTTGCGGCCCACCAGGCAAAGGCGTTCGCCCTCCGACAGCGATAGCTCGGCCCCTTCGAGCAGCGCCTCGCCGCCAAAGCCGAGATGGATATCCCGCAAAATGAGGATGGGTGGCGCCATGGTCGCGAACTAATGCAAGCGTCGCTCGGCGTGGCGGGCGAAGTGACGGCCCAGCGGCGGCGAGATCAACCCGGCGAAACTGCAAACGACGATGACGACGATCAGGGGGATCGGCGAATCGACATAGTAGGCAAGCAGCGCACTGGCAACCGTCGAGCTGACGGCGCCGAACCCCATCTGCATGGATCCCGCCAAACCCGCCGCGGCGCCGATGCGCTGGGGATCGGCGCCAACGGCCTCGGCCGTGCCGGAGGAGATGCAAAATCCGTTACCGAGCGCGATGATCGACATCGTGACGATGAACTCCACCACCGTGAACTCCGTCAGCAATGCGGCTGCCAGCATCGCCAGCGAACCGAACATGGCAATCATCGTACCGGTCTGTATCATTCTCGGCGCGCCGAACTTCCGCGCCAGGCGGGCGGTCCCGAAGTTGCCGATAATGTACAAAACCGAAACAACGGCGAAAAACATGCCGAGCTCCGCCGGCGAATGTCCCATAAGGTCGCGGATGATAAACGGCGAGTTTCCCAGGAAGGCGAAGTACGCCGCGGTATTGAAGCTCAGCTGCAGGGCGTAGCCGTCAAACAACGGGTTCTTGAGAAGCACCCCGAACGATCTGAAAAGGCGGGCAAACTCAACGTCGTGGCGCTTCTCCGGCGGCAAGGTTTCATGGGACGCCACCAGGGCATAAACCAAAATCATGCCGCTCATCGCCAGAACGAAAACGAAGCCCGCCGACCAATTGAACCATTCCTCAAGATAACCGCCGATCAGGGGCGCCAGCGTCGGCGCAACCACCGCCGCCATTGTGAGATAGGCGATTGCCGCCGCCGCCCGATCTGCGTCGAACATGTCGCGCACCATGGCCCGGCCCATGACCATGCCGGCGCAACCGCCGACGGCCTGGATGATCCGACCGACAATCATGACTTCGATGGTCGTCGCCAGCAGGCAGACGACAGTGCCAGCGATCAGGATCAGTGTCCCGCCCAGCACCATCGGCCGCCGCCCGTAGCGGTCGGAGATGGGACCGTAGACGAGCTGCGCCAGCGCAATGCCGACGAGAAACAGGGACAGCGTCAGTTGCACCGTCGCCTTATCCGCGCTGAAGGATTTCTCCAACGCCGGCAGCGAAGGCAAAATCATGTTCATTGCCAACGTACCGCCCATCGATATGGCGACGAGGATGGCGAGCGTCGGGCGGCGCGTGAGAGGGGTGGCTGCTGTCGTCATGGGGTCCGAAAATTTCAAAAGCGACTATGACCAAACGATCCCGTTGGGGGAATTACTAATCTGGGTGGGGGCGGAGGAATGAGCGGCGGACGAAAACCGCCAACCCGGTTGCCGCCATAGTATAGAGGAAAAATGCCATCGCCATGGGTTCGATTTCGATACCGCCATCCAACAGGACGCCCATGATGACGGGCGACAGAGCGCTCGAAAGCACCATCAGAGCGGTGGCCAGGGCGCGGATGGAGCCGAGATGCCGCGTGCCATACGCGTCGGCCCAGAAGGCGCCGAAAAAGGTGCTGATCATGCCCGCCGTAAGACCGGCCAATATCATGTAGCCCCAGGCCGCAAGTAAGCTGTCCGTGACCGCCATCAGGAGACATCCCAGACCCAAAGGCGGCAGTAGCCAGGGAATTGAGCGGGGGGCGCCGACCTTATCGATGTAGGCGCCGAAGGCCAGGCCTGCGAGCACGCTGGCGGTGGCAAAGGCGGCATAGGCGGCGGCCCAGACTTCCAGTTGCCAACCTTTTGCCGCAACGATGACGATCTGATGAAAAAAGATGCCGGTAAATATGAACGACGGGGCAAGCGTCACCGGCAGAAGAAGGTAGAACCGGTAATCACCGAGGACCTGCTTCCGCGTCCAATGAACGCGCATTGCCGGGCTCTCGCCGGGCTCGGTTTCAATCAGCTTCCCCGCCCCCGCCAGATAGCGGGCGTGCCGTTCGCCGTGGCCCTTCAGGAGCCAAAGGCAAACCGGCAAAAGGATAAACAGGAGAAAAGCCGCAAAGGCCATCCAACTCTGCCGCCAGCCGAGCACGGCCAGAATCGCAACGCCGAGAATGGGAAAACAGGCTTCGGCGAGCGGAAAGCCCAGGCCCGCCGTCGCCACCGCCTTGCCCCGATCAAATTCGTGGTATCGCGCTTGGCTGGTCATGCAGGTGTGGGTCATCAAACCCTGGCCGGTCTGGCGCAGGAGGAATATGGCAACCACCAGCATGAGAAAGTTCTGGCTGAAGGCCATCACGAGACACGCGGCGCTAAACACGACGATGAGCCCCTTGGTCCAGGAGCGAAGATCGACACGGTCGATCCAGTGGCCGGACCAGGTGAGCACGAGAGCGCTGGAAAGAGTGCCGATGGAGTAGGCCGCGCCAAATCCCGCGTTGTTGAGATCGAGCGCCGCTCTCACGTCGGCGGAAAAAAGTGAGATGAAGAATGTCTGTCCGAAGCTGGAACTGAAACTCGCCAGGAACCCGAACGCAAGCAATCGGGGGTCGGCTTTTAGGTAATCGAGAATCCTGGGCAACCTGATGACGGGCAAGAAGCCTCTCTTTGACGGGGACTACGAGACGCGTAAAAACGCCTTGGGACGTCACGCATATCTATGCGATGGCGCACGATTTGTCATCAAACCAATATTTGGACAACCCTCGAAACGTTCCAAACCTGCGGCCACGTGTCACATGGCGAGGGGCCCCGCCGTCCTTAGTATGTCGTCAACAAAAGCTGTCAGGGCGATTGAGGGCGAGGGGATTGACGATGAATCTCGGCGAAATTATTAGGCGCAAGAAGGGCGAAATCGCCACCACCGATCGCCAAACGACGCTGCGTGACGCCGCCGCCATGCTTGCCCGCCAGGGCATCGGCGTATTGGTCGTGACGGACGAAGATGACCGCATAATCGGTATTCTGTCGGAGCGCGATATCACGCGCGCCGTGAGCGACCACCTGCCCCAATTTGTGTCCCTTACCGTCGGCGAACAGATGTCGACGGAGGTCGTCGTCTGCGAAATCACCGAAGAGCCCTCCACCGCCATCTGGCTCATGGCGGAATACGGCATTCGCCACTTGCCCATCACGCGCCACGGCAAACTGGAGGGTATCGTCAGCAGCCGCGACGTCCTGCGCCTTATGTCTGACCTGCCCGACGACAGCAAGCTCTCCCTCTGGCGAGACGTTGCCTGATCAACGGCGGACCGTGATGGCGTTTCACCGCCCCAGACGGTAAACAGGTTGGGATGTTCCTCGATCCGGCCCCGTCCCTTTGACTTCACACGATAAACACTCTGGCGCCGCCAGCCGCCTCGGTATCGCCTTCATGATCCTCGGCATGGCGTTGTTCACCATCAACGACGCCCTGGGCAAGTGGATGGTGCAGGACTATGCCGTGGGCCAGCTCCTGGCGCTGCGCAGCCTGGCGGCCCTGGCCGTCTTGGCGCCCCTGATCTGGCGGCGGCCTGATATCTGGCGTAAACGTCCCGAGCAACCGGTCCGGCACATCGTGAGGGTCGTGCTGGTCATCGCCGAGGTTTCATTTTTTTACTGGGCCGTTCAGTTCCTCCCCTTGGCGGAAACCTTCATGTTCTACCTGGCGGCGCCGATTTTCGTCACCGCCCTGTCGGTGCCCTTGCTGGGTGAAAAAGTCGGCGTTCACCGCTGGGGTGCCATCATCGTCGGTTTCGGCGGTGTCGTTCTCATCCTCGACCCGGGAGCGGCTTCGTTTTCCACTCCGGCCCTGATCGCCCTCGCCGGCAGCCTCTCGCTGGCGCTCATGCTGATCCTGGCGCGTACCTTGAAAGGATCCGATGGGCTGACCCTCACGGCCTACCAGTCGGTCGGGGTCGCGATCGCGGGCGGGCTTTCATTGCCCTTCGTCTGGGTGACGCCCAGTCTTTTGGATTTTGCCCTGCTTTGCCTCCTCGGCGTCGGCGCCACGTTCGGACACTTCTGCCTCAACCACGCCATGAAGCTCAGCGAAGCGGCGCTAGTGGCGCCCTTCCAGTATACCTCCCTGATCTGGGCGCTGATCCTCGGCTACATCGTTTGGGGCGACCTGCCGGCCCTGCGCTCATGGGCCGGCGCCGCCGTCGTCGTTGCCGGCGGGCTTTACATATTCGTGCGCGAAAGACGCCCCTCTACGGGCTGACGATATCCAGTTCCGAAAGGTCGACGGACTTCACCGTAGCGCGGTCGAACTCGGGCGTGAAGGGATACGGTCGCGTGGCGTCGAAGCCGATCTTGGTGCCGAAATAGTCGGGGAACGTCGGATTGAGCCCATGACCGAAGACATTTTCGATCTTTAGAACTCCGCCGGCGGCATCCAGCCGGGTGATCATCGCCCATTCGACGTCCGAGGGATCGCGGATATCGACGTCGTCATCCACTACGGTGACCATCTTCAGCGGCGCAAATGCGGCGAACGCCGCCATGATGGCCTGTTTGCCCCAGCCCGCGCGCACCTGCTTGATCTGCACGACGGCATGGTAAAAGCCGCAGCCGCCGTGGCTGAAATAAACGTCCGTCACGCCGGGCACCTGTTTGCGCAGCAGGTTGAGGACGTTGGCTTCTCCCAACAACCCCACCGAATTGAACACCTCGGAACCGGACAGGATGGAATGAAACACCGGATCTTTGCGCCGGTGGACTTTGAGGACGCGGACCTTGGGCCGCTTGTCCTTGCGCGCGTAGTAGCCGGTAACTTCGGCGAAGGGACCTTCATTGAGGGTTTCGCCGGGTATGATCTCGCACTCCAGGGCGTACATGGCGTTGGCCACCATCTCGACATCCGATTTGGTGCCGGCCACCAGTTCCAGCGGCGCGCCGTGGATTTCGCTGGCAATGCCCAGTTCGTCACGGTCAACGGGCGCGGCTTCGGCCGGCGCCGCCGCGGCAAAGTGCAGACCCGGCCCGACGCCGGCATTGATGGTCAGCGGCAGTGGCTTTTTCAGCCTGGCCGCCTTTTCAAGGTAAAGCTCCAGATGGCGACCGGCGTCGATGTTGACCGAGAGCGTATTTTTGTTGACCACCTGGAAACGTTGAATGGAGGCATTGCGCACCCCAGTCTCCGGATCCTTTGCGATCACCACGGCGGCATCGAAATAGGGGCCGGCGTCCTTCATGGCGTGGGTCGGCACCGGCAGTTTTTGGACGTTCACCGTGCGCTCCGTAACCTCAAGCACGGGGCCCGTCTTGACCACGACCGGATCCACCGGATTGGCCTGCCAGTTGCCGATGCAGTCCGAGATATGCTGCGGCAGATCCGCGGCGTCGCGCGAAAATATGTCGCCCAGCAGGTCGCGTGACCAGTACAGCCCCATGAACACCGGATGGCCGTAGCCCTTGACGTTCTCGAACAAAACGGCGCTGGGGCCGCCTTCGAACTTCGCGGCGATGCCCGCCAGATCGAGCTTGGGGTCGACTTCCGATTTGACGCGGACCAGCCGCCCCCGGTTGTCCAACTCCTCGATGATGGAGCCCAGGTCGGCGATCAGAGCCGGACCGATATTCGATTTGGCCATGGCGATTTTCCCGTTTCGTCGGTTTTGTTGTTGGCGAAATCTTAGCCGCTTCAGCCGCCGCCGGTGGTGAAATTTTAACTCCGCCCCTTGAAGTTAATATTAGCAATTACTAATATATAGAGAACGGAATTCACAGTTGGACCGAACTCATGACCTATCACTTCAGCAAGACCGTTGACGGCGGTTTCGACGAAACCATAGACCATGTCACTGAAAGCCTAAAATCCAAGGGCTTTGGTGTCCTGACACGCATTGACGTGGATAAGACCCTGAAAGAGAAGATCGGCGCCGATTTCCATCCCTACACCATTCTCGGCGCCTGCAACCCCCACTTCGCCCACAAGGCGCTGCAAGCCGAGAACAAGATCGGCACCATGCTGCCGTGCAATGTTATCGTGCAGTCGAACGGCAACGGACAGACCGAGGTTTCGGCTGTCGATCCCATGGCCTCCATGCAGGCCATCGAAAATCCGTCGTTGGCAGACATCGCGGGCGAAGTCCGCGAACTGCTGCAAACGGCAATCGAGGAGTTGTAGCCCTACTCGTCCTGTTCGAACCGGGCGATGACGTCGTCCGGGACGGCAAAGGCCTTAATGCCGGATTTCTTCTCCGGCGCCTCGACCACCCAACAGCGGCGTTCGAAGCCCTCCAGGGCGGGGCGGCCGTCAACGTGCGTCAACTTGTGGCGCACCACGAAATGACGGCCGTTCCATTCGTCGACCCAGCTTTCCATCTCCAAGGCGTTGCCGTGCTCGCAGGGGTTCTGGTAGTTGGCGCCGGTTTCCAAAAGCGGCATGCCGACGACGCCGTAGGCCTCGGCGATATCCGCGAACCAGGCGCCGTTGGCCTTAAACAGAACCTCCGTCGCCTTGTCGAACCAGACGTAGAAATTGGGGTAGAACACCTTTCCCGCGGCGTCGCAGTCGGCCCAGGTGACACTCACGTCAGACTTCAAAACTTTCATGTAAATTTCCTAACGAAACTCAAACAATATGAAACATCGGGCTAGTCCCGCATCCAGGCGCCGCCCCAGAGGTTCAGGGTGTGCTCCTCATGCGGCCATTCCCGGTAATCCTGTTCGTACGTAAAAACTTCCAATTCCGTAGAGAATTCCAGCTTGTTGCCGTCGGGATCCTCGACCATGAAGAAGAGATTGTCGCCCGGTCCATGGCGGCCCGGACCCCACCACATGGGAATACGCAGATCGCCCATGTGATCCGCCCAGTCGCGGATGTCGTTCCACGATTGGACTTCATAACTGTGATGATCGAGCTCGGCATAGCCGGCGCCGAACATGGCGACTGTGTGGTGCAGCGAATCCGAACGGAAGAAGATCGCCGTCAAATTTCCTCCGTCGTCGAGCATTTTGTCGGACACGCGACAGCCCAATACGTTCTCATAGAAATCCACCATTTTCGGCAATTGGGTCGTGGCCACCGCGTAGTGCTGCAATTCACCGCCCAAATCCGTGCCTTCTTCAACCGGTTCTACCGATTTATAAGGCAGAACGCCGAAGGTCAGGCAGTTGCCGTCGGGATCCGCGACCGCAAAAGCATTGTCATCGAACAGAGGTGAGGGCGACGGCATGATTTCAGCGCCCTTGGCCGCCATGCCATCCCTCAGACGGGCCAGTCTGGTAGCGTCATCCAGCCAAAAACCGGTGAATGCCGGACGCCGCGCCCCGCCCCTTGCCAGAAGAAGCCGGCGCTGCCGGCCAGTCAGCAGCCAGAGCTCGTCACCGACCTTCTCCGCCTCATAGCCCACGGCCGCGCGGTAAAACTCGATCATTTCATCGGGCTTTGCCGTCTCGATACAGATGTGGTCGAGGCGTGACGGCCAGATGGGGGCAAAGGCGTTTTTCAGCATAAAGGGCGGCTTCCAGGACGCTTGCGGCCGCATCCCACCCGAGGGATAAAGCGGCACTCAATGCGGTACAAATTTCCACAATGTCGGATTTCGGTCAAGAAATCGCCGCCCAGTTGGGTGTAGATTGGAATCGATACAAAGTATTGCCAATTCGTCCACAGCTTATATGTTCTGCCCAATGAACCCGATCGATTGTACCCCCGCCCCCTTGCCGGAAAACCAATCATGAGCGCCGAACGCTCCTTCAAGTCCGAAGTCGAACAGTTGCGGCTGGGCATCGGCGAGGTCTTTCACGGCGAAGGCATCCTCGCCGTCACCAAGGCCCTGCTGCAATCCGGCGTTTCCTACGTCGGCGGCTATCAGGGTGCGCCCGTCTCGCATCTGATCGACGTCCTGATCGACGCCGAGGAATTGATGGACGAGATGGGCATCCACGTCGAGACCTGCGCCAACGAAGCCGCCGCCGCCGCCATGCTGGGGGCGTCCATCAACTACCCCCTGCGCGGCGCCGTGACGTGGAAATCCATCGTCGGCACAAATGTGGCGGCTGATGCGCTTTCGAATCTCACGTCGCCCGGCGTCATCGGTGGCGCCCTGATCGTCATCGGCGAGGATTACGGCGAAGGCGCGAGCGTCATCCAGGAACGCAGCCTGGCCATGGCCATGAAGTCCACCATCTGGCTACTGGACCCGCGCCCCGAACTGCCGTCCATCGTCGGGGCGGTGGAAAAAGGGTTCGACCTGTCGGAGGCGACCAACACGCCGGTCATGCTGCAACTTCGCGTACGCGCCTGTCACGTCCAGGGGGAGTTCACGGCGGCGGAAAATCGGGCTCCCGCCATCGGCACCCACAACCGGCTGGCCGATCCGGCGGCATTTGAGTACGGCCGCCTCGCTCACCCGCCGGTCACCTTCGTTCAGGAAAAACTGAAGATCGCCGAACGGATACCAGCGGCGCAAAAGTTCATCATCGAAAACGGCCTCAACGAAACCGTCGAGGGCGACCTCGACAATATCGGCATCATCGTGCCCGGAGGCCTCACCAACACCCTGCTGCGCCGGCTGGATGTCCTGGGCCTCAGCGACGGCTTCGGGGCGAGCCGTGTGCCGCTGCTGATCCTCAACGTCACCCATCCGCTGGCGCCCCAGGAGATCGCCGGTTTCTGTAGCGGCAAGGACGCCGTGCTAGTGGTCGAGGAAGGCAGCCCCGAATTCCTGGAGTTCCAGATCAACACCATCCTGCGTCAGGCCGACATCCAGACAAGGGTCCACGGCAAGGACGTCCTGCCCGCTGCCGGTGAATATACGGCGGACGTGATGCAGACCGGGCTTGTCGATTTCCTCAAACTGGCCTTCGTGCCGGGCATGAACTTCGCGGGCCTGACGGATGCGGGGGCCAGGGTCACCGATATCCGGCGCTCGGCCGCCGAGGCGCTCGGCGCGCCGCCACCACCCAGGCCGCCGGGGTTCTGCACGGGCTGCCCGGAAAGACCGGTGTTTTCCGCGCTCAAAATCATCCAGGAGGAAATCGGCAAGGTTCATATGGCCGCCGACATCGGCTGCCATGCCTTTGCCACGTTCGAGCCCTTTTCGATGGGTAACTCCATTCTCGGCTACGGCATGTCGCTGGCCAGCGCCGCGGCGGTTGCCCCCTTCCAGAACCGGCGTTCGATTTCGATCATGGGCGACGGCGGGTTCTGGCACAACGGCCTGGCCACCGGCGTTATCGGCACGCAATTGAACGAGGGCGATTCGATCCTCATCATCATGCAAAACGGCTATACCTCGGCCACCGGGCAGCAGTTCATACCCAGCAGCGCTGTGGGCCGCGGCGACGCACCGCCCGGCATGGACATCGAAACCACGTTGCGGGCGCTGAGCGTGCCGTGGCTCAAGAAAATCCGGACCTATTCCGTCTCCGTCATGGTCGACACCCTGCGGGAGGCGCTGACGACGGAGACCAACGGCCTGAAGGTGATCATCGCCGACGGCGAATGCCAGTTGGCGCGCCAACGCAAGCTGCGTCCCATTAACGCCGCGCGCCTGGAAAAAGGCCAGCGCGTGGCGCTGCCGCAATTCGGCGTCGATGACGAGATCTGCACCGGCGATCACGCCTGCATCCGGCTTTCGGCCTGTCCCAGCCTGGGCATCAAGGACAACCCCGATCCTCTGCGCAGCGATCCCGTCACCACGGTCGAGCAAAGCTGTGTCGGTTGCGGGCTCTGCGGCGAGGTCGCCCACGCGGCCACGCTTTGCCCCTCGTTCTACCGGGCGGAGCGCATCCGCAACCCCGGCGGCTTTGAAGCCGTTCTGCACAAGGCGCGCACGCGTGTCATCAGCTGGCTGGGCGGAAACGCCGCATGAGCAACGCGCCAACAAGACCGGTTTCCTTGCTGATCGCGGCCCTGGGCGGCGAGGGTGGCGGGGTGTTGACGCGCTGGATCGTCAATTCCGCCAGGGCGGATGGCCTGCCCGTGCAGGCGACCTCCATCCCCGGCGTCGCCCAGCGGACGGGTTCGACAACCTATTACATCGAGATCTGGCCCGAGGCGATCGACCCCCAGGACGGCCGCCGGCCGGTCTTCTCGCTCGCCCCGGCCGCCGGCGAGGTGGACATCGTTGCCGCCACGGAACTGGCGGAAGCGGCGCGCATGATCGAAGCGGGATACGTCACCCCCGACCGCACCACCCTGGTGGCATCCGATCACCGCGTCGCCACCACCCACGAGAAGATCGCCATGGGCGACGGCCGCGCCGACAGCGCCCAACTGGCGGAGGCCGCCGCGCGGCGTTCGGCCGACTTGATCATGTTCGACATGAAAGCGGCAGCGGCGGAAAAAGGCGCCATCGTCAACTCGGTCATTCTCGGGGCGATTTCTGCCTGCGGCGTGCTGCCCGTCTCGCCGGAGAGGTTCGTCGCCGCCATCCGCGACGAGGGAAAAGCGGTGGAGTCAAATCTCGGGGGCTACCACGCGGGCGTCGCGTTCGCCAAGGGCCAGGATCCGGCGTCTCTGGCGACGGACGGCGCCGCAACAGCCGAATTGCCGACCGCCTTGGAAAGCCGGATCACCGGATCGTTCCCCGCCGACGCCGGTGACCTTGTCAGAACCGGCGCGGCAAGAATGATCGACTACCAGGATGAGGATTATGCCCGGCTTTACCTCGACAGGTTGCAGAGCTTGGGTGTATTGGACCCCCAAACTCTCAACAGCACCGCCCGGCATCTCGCGGTGCGCATGTCGTTCGAAGACGTCTACCGGGTGGCTCAGGCCAAGACCCGGGCCAGCCGCCTAACCGATATCCGAAAGACGGCGGGCGCCTCACCCGATGAACCGGTGATCGTTTCCGACTTCTTCAAACCCCGTTTCGAGGAACTCTGTGACGCCCAGCCCGCCGGTTTCGCGAGGCGGTTGCTGAAATTCGCTGAAACGCGCCCGGCACTTGCCGCCAAATCCTGGCCCATGGAAATCCGCAGTACCACGGTCTGGGGATTTTTCCGCCTCCGTTTGCTCGCCGGACTGAAAGGGTTGCGCCGCTCGTCCCTTCGTTACGCCCGCGAACAGGCGGAAATCGAAACCTGGCTTGGGTATATCCGCGATGCGGCAGCCGCATCGGACCGCCTCGCGCTCGAGATCAGCGAATGCGCCGGTCTGATCAAGGGCTACGGCGAGACCCATCGGCGCGGCACGGCCAGCTTCACCGCCATCTGTGATGATCTTGTCCGGAGCGCGGCCGGCGGAACGATGCCGGCGGAGGATGCAGCCGATGCCATTGCCACAGCCCGCAAGGCGGCGCTGGCGGACCCCGATGGCCAAGCGTTGGAGCAGACCTTGGCGCAGCGCCCGCCAAATGCCGTGAAAAAGGAAGACGCCGCTTAGTCGGCCGCCGCCCCCGGCGCGTCGTCACGGACGTAGCGTTTCAGGATTGCCAGCCGTTCATCGATCTTACGGCTGATGTGCGCGACCTCCTCCTCGTCTAGGTGGCGGTACTTGCCGTTCAGCGCAACGTATTCCTCGACGGGAACCGGCTTGTCGGTCGGTCTGGTGAAGGTCAGCCCGTCCTCCGGCGTGAATTCCCAGAGCGTGACGAAATTGGTCTCGACGCCCTTGCGGCAAACCTCGATGGTCTCGGCGGAGGAAAAACGCCAGCCCGAGGGACAGGGGGCGAAGACGTGCAGGTAAGCCATGCCGTGTTTGCTCGCCTCGATCGCCTTGTCGAGCTTGTCGTAATAATCCTCCATGTAGGCCAGCGATGCCGTCGCCACATAAGTACAATTGTGGTTCATCATGATGACCGGCATGTTCTTGGCGTCCTGCGACTTACCGCGCAAGGCATCGCCCACCGGCGTCGTCGAGGTCCAGGAGCCGAATGAGGTCGAACCCGAACGCTGCATACCGGTGTTCATGTAGCCTTCGTTGTCGACGCAGACGTAAAGCATCTGTTCGCCGCGCTCCGCCGCGCCCGAGAGCGACTGAAAACCGACGTCCACGGTACCGCCGTCACCGGCCAGCGCCAGCATCTGCACGTCGCCCCGACCGACCCGGTTGTACTGCTTCTTGATGCCCGACAGCATGGAGGCAGTATTGGTCAGCAGCGGATGAAAGACCGGCACCTTGGTCCCGGTCTGGCCGTTGTAGCCCACCGTGCCCATACCGGGAATACAGCCGGGCGGCGTCGCCAACACCGTGTTGGCGCCGACGCGCCTCAGCGTATGGCGGATCAGCAGTTCCGAATTGCAGCCCTGACAAGCGGCCAGGCCCGGTACGAACAGGTCCTCCTCCCCGCCCATCTCGCGATAGATACGGGCGGCGCCGCTGAGACCCAGCGCGTCGTGGGGACAGGCCTTGACGCAGGCCGGATCGCCGTCGCAGGTATCGCACTTCACGACATGACCGGCAGCCTGGTTGAACTGGATGCCGCCGTAAGCACAGCCGACCGTACATAAAAGACAGTCGACGCACTTGGTGGCGTCCCAGTCGATCACGCCATTGTCCGAGTTCTTCGCCAACGCCGCGGCAGGGCAGTTCATGACGCACTTGGGATCGCCGCATTGGCGGCAGAGCGCCAGTTCGAAGCGCCCGTCATCGCCGGCGACGACCTGCAGCCGGGAATTGACGATGTCGCCGGCGCCCGTCTTGGCCTCGGCACAGGCGGTCATGCAGTCGTTGCAGCCGTCGCAGAGATCGGCGTTGAAGGTGATGGTATCGTAACTGTAACCCACGGTCTGTCCCCTAACGCCAGTTCTGTGACATCAATTTGCGGCCGGTCTCTCCGGGCTTCGCCAGGAAGTCCGCCTTGACCGGATCGATGTCGATTTTGCGTAAAATCAGTTGCCACATGATGCCGGCGTCGAACCCAAGGTCGATGCCGGAGATACCCTGAAGCTTGCCGTCGCGCAGCACGATGGAGCGGTAGCTCGGCGCCTCGGGCCCGCCTTCGATCGAGACTTCCGCCCCGCCATTGAGAGCATCACCACCGCTCAAGCCGACGGAGAGCGCCTGCCGTCCGAAAAACCGATAGGTGTTGATCGGCACCCCGCCGGGGTAGGGTTTGACCCCCGTATCACCGGTCATGTCCATGCCGGCGATGCGGCCCTGCTCCACGGCGTTGGGCAGAATGCCGATATTGGACTTGCCCTCAGCGTAGAAATCGTCCGCCGCCGCAACGTCACCGGCGGCCCAGATATCGGGTTGGTTGGTGCGCATGAATTCGTCGACGACGACGCCGCCCTCGATTTCCACGCCACTGCCCTCGAGGTAGTCGACCACGGGCTTCACGCCCGTCGCCACCAGGACGAGATCGCTCTCCACCACGCTGCCGTCATCCAGCGTGGCGGCGTAGCGTTTAGCGCTTTTCGCAACTTCCGACACCGCCCGGCCCATCAACATCGTGGCGCCGTGGTCCGTGAAGGCGGCTTCGATCATCCCGGCCGCCGTGGCGTCGAAATAGCCCGGCAGCACCTGATCCTGCATTTCCACGACGGTGACCTTGTAACCGGCTTCGACCAGGTTTTCGGCAGCGTGCATGCCGACCAGACCGGCGCCCATCACCAAAGCCGAGCCGCCGGGGGCCAAACCGGCCTTGAGCGAAGTGGCGTCGTCCATGGTGCGCAGGACGTGGAACGGCACGTCATCCAATCCCTTGACCGGCGGAATGGCCGGCGCGGCACCACTAGCTAGCAGGAGTTTTCCGTATTCGAGCGAACGACCGCAGGTCTGTGTCACCGTGTGCGCCGTCGGGTCGATCGAGGCAACCTCACAGCCCGTGCGCAGCAGGACATTGTTGTCCTCGAACCAGTCTTGGTCGCGCAAGGCGACATTTTCCGGCTCCGAACGCCCCGACACGACATAGGGCAGGACGGTCGGCGAATAGGGCGGATGGCCGTCGCGCGTCAGCATGACGATGTCGCCGTCGCCGTCGATCAAACGAATGGCGCTCGCCGCCTCCAGCGCGGCATGGGACGAGCCGATGATGAGATAGGGGATGGGACTCATGTGTTTGACTTTCGCTTAGTCGTTTTCGTTCAGCCAGATCGGGCCATCGGTCTCGAAGCCCGCCAGGGCTTGTGCCGTCAGATCGATGGCTTGGGCGAAGTGCCCGACCGTGATGTCGGCGCCGGCCAGGCCGCCGATGAAGCTCAGCGCCGGTATGCGGTCCTTGAGGTGATAGAGTGCACCCATGGTTTCCTGATAGACCGGACCGGAATTCCAGCCGAAGCTGACGGCCCGGTCGACGACGCCGATCGCCTTTACTTTCGAAAGCGCTGACTTCATGGCCTCCAGCGGGAAGGGGCGGAAGGTCTTGACCTTGATGAGGCCCACCTTCTGGCCGCTCTCCCGCGCCTCGTCGACGGCGTCCTTGCCGGCGCCGCTCATGCTGCCGATGGTCACCAGAGCATAATCGGCGTCGTCCAGGCGGTATTCCTCGATCAAGGGCGCGTGTTCGAAGCCGAAGCGGTCGGCCCACTCCTCGTGCACCTCCGTGATGACCCTGAGCGCCGCCTGCATGGCGTCGCAGTGGCCCTTGCGGTATTCGACGAACTTGGCCGGGCCCGGGCCGCCGGCGCCACCGATCAGCGGGTCGACGCCCATGGGCCGTTCCGGATCCAGCGCGATGTGCCAATTGACGTTCTTTTCGCCAAGGAAGGCGTCGACTTCCGCCTGTTCGGGGATCTCCACCCGGCTGACGCCATAGGAAAGATAATTACCGTCGTGATTGACGTTGACCGGCAGCATGACGTCGGGGTGTTCGGCGACCTTGTAGGCCATGGGGATGGTGTTCAGCGTCTCCTGGCTGGTTTCGCAGTACATGTGGATCCAGCCGGCGTCGCGCACCGTCATGGCGTCCTGCTGGCTGCCCCAGACGGCCTGGGGGCTGAGACCGTCACGGGTCACCAGCGAAGCGACGATGGGCAGCCTGAGACCGGGCGTGCGCCAGTAAGGTTCGAACATGAAGGCGAGGCCAGGACCGCAGGTCGCGGTATAGGTCCGCCCGCCGGCCAGCGCCGCGCCATGCAGGCCGGACAAGACGCTGTGTTCTCCCTCCATGTTCATCAGTTCGGCGTCCAGCAGGCCGTCGGCGATGAACTGCGAGAGGTATTCCACCAGCGAGGACTGCGGCGTGATGGGATAGACCGCCACCATGTCGGGACGCGACAGGAGCGCGCCCCAGGCGGCGGCTTCGTTGCCGTCGCAGACGATGACGCGGGATTCGTTGGAATGGGCGAGGTTTGTCATGATCAGTCCTCCCGCTCGGGCACCATGGCGATGGCGCGCTGGGGACATTCGGCGGCACAAATACCGCAGCCTTTGCAGGTGTCCAGCTGGATGTCGAACCAGCGCGGGCGTTCGGTGATGCACTGCACCGGGCAGAAAATCCAGCAAACGGCGCATTTGACGCACTTGTCGCGGTCGACAACCGGGCGCTCGGCGCGCCAGTCGCCGGGCAGCATTTCGCTGTATTTCGTGGCGATGGGCGCCATGCCGTCGGGCACGCCCGAGGCGTCGAAAGGGGCGCGGGTATGGCTCATGCTGTATCTCCGGCGGTTTGCGCGGCGGCGGCTTGGGTGGGAACGACGGCCGCCAGTTCATGGACAACCGTTTCCGCGTATCCCCGTTCGATCGCTTCCATGTTCTGGGCCAGCCCGGCGTCGCGAAAGTTGGCGGTGCTGAGGCCGTCCTTCAGTGATTCCAGGGACACGATGCCGGTCGCCTTGGCGAACGCACCGAGCATCACGGTGTTGGTGATGGGCCGGCGGAAGATGCCCATGGCGATGCCGACGGCGTCACACAAGCCGGCCTTGACCAGCGTCGACGGCAGGTCGAGCTGGTTGATGTCCTTTTGCGTCGCCTGCACCAGCGTGCCGTGATCGTTCATGCCGGCGAATACGTCGACGGCGTTGGCCACCGTGGGATCGATACAGATAATGCAGTCCGGATTGTAGATATTGGTGACGCTGCGAATTTCCTCGTCGCTGTAGCGCATGAAAGCCGCTACCGGTGCGCCGCGGCGTTCGAAGCCGAAGGACGGGATCGCCGAAACGAATTTGCCTTCGGTCACCAGCGCCTTGGCCAATATCTTGGAGAGCAGGACGGCGCCCTGGCCGCCCCGGCCGTGAATTCGAATTTCGTACATGTGTTCCTACAAGTCACGAATTGTGGTCCGACCGGACC
>CAYOAD010000001.1:51374-69034 GCA_964401845.1 uncultured Rhodospirillaceae bacterium
TGTTCCTACAAGTCACGAATTGTGGTCCGACCGGACCGTGACCCCCGGCGCGCATTCTGCAATTTAGGGGGCAATTGCGCAATAACCCTATATTTAATATAGAATTAATTGAATGTCGCTTGTAGATCGTTGAAATCGCGAAATTTCCTCCACACGCATCGGTAACTGTTGTCGGAAAGGGGAATTTATGGTGGCATTCACCGAGACCGATTGCCCCACTTCTCAATTAGGACGAACCATGAGCGAGCTGCTGGAAGGCCTGCGAGACATTCTCGGCGATAACGGATTACTGACGGACGACGACGCGAGGGAGCGTCATTCGACGGACACCAGCGGCTGGGGTGCTGCGACGCCGTTGGCGGTTGCCCGGCCGGCCTCGGTTGAGGAGGTGTCGGCGGTCATGAAGCTCTGTTCGGAGGCGGGCCAGTCGGTCACGCCGCAGGGCGGCCTGTCGGGACTTGCCGGCGGCGCGGTCCCGATCGGCGAAACTCTCGCGCTGTCGCTGGAGCGCATGCGCGGCGTCGTCGAACTGGATGCCGAGGGCGCCACCATGTCGGTGCTGGCCGGCACGACGCTGGAGGAAGCCCAGGATCATGCCGAGGAGCACGGCTTCCTGCTGGCGCTCGATCTTGGCGGACGGGGTTCCTGCCAGGTCGGTGGCAACGTCTCGACCAACGCGGGTGGCAACCGGGTAATCCGCTACGGTATGACGCGGGACCAGGTCCTGGGGCTGGAAGTCGTGCTGGCCGACGGCACGGTGATCGACGCCACCAACCGGCTGATCAAAAACAACGCGGGCTTCGACCTTAAGCACCTCTTTATCGGTACGGAGGGTACTCTCGGCATCGTCACCAAGATCATCTTTCGGCTGCGCCCGCTGCCCAAGAGCTGGAACGTTGCCTTCATGGGGCTCAACGACTTCAACAGCGCTATCCGTCTGCTGCGCCAGGCCGGACCGGGTCTCGGCGCCAATCTCTCCGCCTTCGAGGTGATGTGGCGGGATTTCCATGACACGGCGATGACGGCGGTTCCAACGTTGCGCCCGCCCTTGCAGGAAAGCTATCCGCTTTACGTCCTGATCGAAACACGCGGGATCGACGAGGAACGCGACCGCGACGATCTCGAACAATTTCTCGGCGCCATGATGGAACAGGAAATCGTCGCCGATGCCGTGGTCGCCGCTTCGCAATCCCAGGTCGAGCAGCTCTGGGCCATACGCGACGCCGCCGGCGATATCGTCCGCCACCACGGCACGATGGGCAACTTCGACGTCAGCATCCCGACCGTCGGCATGGATTCGTGGGTTAAGACCTGCCGGGCGGCGTTGCTGGAAAAATGGCCGAACGCCACGCCGGTTTTCTTCGGCCACATCGGCGACGGCAACATTCACTTGATTTTCGGCGGCGAAGGCTTCGAGCCGCCCGACAAGGAACCCGCGGAGGACATGGTTTATGGATTGGTGCGCGACTTCGAGGGCTCGATCGCGGCGGAGCACGGCATCGGACGCATGAAGCACAACTACCTGGGCCATTCGCGCACCGCCGCCGAAATCGAGCTGATGAACACGCTCAAGCTGGCGCTCGATCCCAAGGGCATCCTCAATCCGGGCGCCGTGATCTAACTCCAACGAACCGTCCGCGCCAATTTATGGGCTGGATCGCAATCTTCAAATCATATAGGTATACTTATATACCTTTTGTGCCGGAGGATGCGAAAGCATCCCTGGAAATCGAGGAGGACGGCGTTGGCCCGAAAACCCGCAAAGGCGAAATCCGGCAAGAAGGCGGAGCCTAAAGTCACCTGCCCGTTGGACGACGCCCAAAGCCGCAACATCCGCCAAGTCATCGACCAGAACGGCAATCTGACCGGCGATTTGCCGGAACCGGATCTCGACCGCGACAGCCTTCTGCATCTTTACCGGACCATGGTTCTGGTGCGCGCCATCGATGAGCGCGGCTGGAAGCTGCAGCGCGCCGGACGGGTTGAGTTTTGGATACCTCACCGCGGTCTCGAAGCCGTACACAACGGCGCGACGCTGGCCTTCTCCATGGACGACTGGATATTCATGGGCTACCGCCACCCCGGCACATTGCTGTTGCGCGGCGCACCGCTGGTGCAGCTCTTCGCCCAGTTTTTCGGCCGCCGGGACGAGCCCTTCAAGGGCCGCCGACTGCCGACGCTGATGGGCGACCGGCGCCTCAATGTCGTGCCCATGACGACCCAGGTCGGTTCCTACATCCCCCACGCCTGCGGCGCCGCCTGGGCGGCCCGGATCAAAGGCGACAAGACCCGCTTCCTCGCCATGTTCGGTGATGGTTCGAGTTCACGCGGCGAGTTCCACAGCGGCATGAACTTCGCCGGCGTCTTCAAACCGCCCGTCGTCTTTATCTGCGAGAACAACGGCTGGGCCATCTCGACGCCGCCCGACACGCAGACGGCTTCGGCCACTTTCGCCGAGAAGGGCGATGCCTACGGCGTGCGCAACTTGCTGGTTGACGGCAACGATGCCCTGGCGGTCTACGCCGTGACCAAGGAGGCGCGGGATCTGGCGCCCGAGATCGGCCCGACCCTGATCGAGGCTGTCACCTACCGCATGGGCTTTCACACCTCTTCGGACAATCCGGACCTTTACCGCACCGAGGCGGACGTCGCGGCGTGGGAGCCCTGGGACCCGCTGGTCAGACTGCGCAAGTATCTGGAAAACAAGGGCTATTGGATGGCCAAGGAAGAGAAGGCGCTGTGGAAGAAGTGCGAGGCCGACATGAGCGCCTCCATCAAGGCGGCGGAGAACATGCCTTTCCCCGAACCCGAGACCATGTTCGACGATACCTTCGAGGAACTCACCTGGATGCTGGAGGAACAGAAGGCCGCGCTGCTGGATGACCTCGGGCCGGAGGCCGGGCGATGAGCAAGCTCACCGTACTGGAATCGATCAACGCCGCCATGGGGCACGAGATGGAGCACGATCCGGATGTCGTGCTGATGGGCGAGGACGTCGGCCAGGCCGGCGGCATCTTCCGCACCTCCACCGGCCTGCAGCAAAGGTTCGGCTCGCACCGCGTCATCGACACGCCACTGGACGAAAAGGGCATCGTCGCCCACGCCGTCGGCATGGCGCTCTACGGCCTGAAACCCATCGCCGAGATCCAATTCTCCGGCTTCATCCACGACGCTTTCGAGCACATCATGTTCTGCGCCGCGCGCTACCGCTGGGCCTCGGGCGGGCAATACAGCTGCCCCATGGTTATCCGCGCACCCTCGTTCGGCGGCATCAAAGGCGGGCTGTGGCATTCACAAAGCGTCGAGGCGTACTTCGTGCACCATGGCGGCGTGAAGATCGTCGCACCCGCGACGCCGGAGGACGCCTACCGCCTGACGCTGGCGGCCATCCGCGATCCCGATCCCGTGCTGGTCTGCGAGCCGGTCCCGCTCTACCGAGCCATGAGCGCCAATTTCGAAACCGACGGCCAGGCCACCGAGATCGGTAAGGCCCACATCATCCGGCCCGGCAACGACGCCACCGTGATCACCTACGGCCCCATCCGTCACTGGGTGGCGGAGATCGCCGACGATCTGGCGGACGAAGAAGGCTACGACATCGAGGTCATCGATTTGCGCACGCTGATCCCCTTCGACATCGACTGCATCCTGCAATCGGTCAAGCGCACGGGCCGCGTGCTGACGGTTCACGAGGCACCCCTGAGCATGGGCTTTGGCGCGGAGCTTGCCGCTGTCATCCAGGAAAAGGCCTTCGGCTACCTCAAGACGCCGATCCAGCGCGTCGCCGCCCCCGACGTGCCCTATCACTTCAGTATCGGCGACGAGGTTTACCGGCCCAACAAGACGCGCATCCGCAAGGCGATGCAACGCACCATGGAGTTCGAATTCTGATGTTTGAATTTAGATTGCCGGACATCGGGGAAGGCATCAGCGAAGCACTGCTGATCGCCTGGACCGTCGCCGAGGGCGACCAGGTCGCCGAAGACGACGAGATCGCCACCATCAGCACCGACAAGGTCGACGTCGAACTGCCCGCGCCGCGCTCCGGCAAGGTGGTCGAGCTCTTGTGGAAGCCCGGCGATACCATTCCCGTCGGCGAGATTTTGGTACGCATTGACGACGGCAACGGTAGCGTCGGGGCGGAGCCGCAGAAGCAGACGAAGGCCAAAGCGAAAGCGACGGCGGCGCCGGAAGTCAAGGCCCCGCCGCCCGCCGCAACCGGCCCGTCGGCCGTCATCGCAGCACCCGCCACGCGCAAGCTGGCTGCCGAAATGAACATCGATCTCGCGACCGTCAGTGGCAGCGGCCAGGACGGCCGCATTCTCAAGCGCGATCTGGAGGCGATCGCCGCCAAACCGCCGGCGACCACCGCACGGCCCGCTGCGGACGGGCCGGAGGTCACGCGGGAGGGCCTGAGCGGTCCCCGCATGGCCGCTTTCGAACGCCTGAGCCAGTCCGTGCACACCCTGGCGCATTCGACCATGAGCTTCGAAGTCAGGGCCGACGGTATTCAGGGCCTGCTGGCGAAGCTTGCGCCGGCGGCGGAGGACGAGGGCGTCCGCCTGACCCACGCCGCCCTGTTCGCCGTCTGCGCTTCCCGCGCGCTGGTCAAGCACCCCCGCTTTAACGCCACCATCGACGAGGAAAACCGCGAACTGTTGTTGCACCGCGACGTCAACATGAGCATCGCCGTGGCCTCCGACAACGGCCTGCTGGTTCCTGTGGTGCGCAATATGGACGCCATGTCGCTGTGCTCGGCGGCCCGCGCCGTCGCCGATGTCGCCGTGCGCGGACGCGATGCCCGTCTGATGCCGGGCGACATGCAGGGCGGCACGTTCACGCTCTCCAACACCGGCAATCTGGAGCGCGCCACCCTGCTCTCGACGCGGCCCATCATCAATCCGCCGCAAACCGCGACGCTTTGGATGTCGCGCGTGCAGGACCGTCCCCGCGCCATTAACGGCGAACTCAGCGTGGGTCCGATGCTGGCCTGCAGCCTGAGCTTCGATCACCGTTTTATCGACGGCGCCGACGGCACGCTGTTCATCAACGATCTCGCCGCCCTGCTGGAATGCCCGGAAGCCGCCATGGCCGCCGGGTCTTAGGAGTTAGCCATGTCAAAGGACTACGTCGAACGCGCCAAGGAAATCGACCTCAATGCCCGCAACCTTTATCAAGCCGCGCCCGACCTCATGGGGGCCTATCGCGGTCTGATGCAAAGCGCCTCGGCCGACGGCGTGCTCGACGCCAAGACCAAGGAGCTGATGGCGCTCTCCATCGCCGTCGTCACCCATTGCGAGGGCTGCATCACCTACCACGCCCGGGCCTGCGCCAAACACGGCGCCAGCAAGGAGGAGGTCGCGGAAACCATCGGCGTCGCGATCGAGATGGGCGGTGGACCGGCTGCCGTCTACGGTGCCGAAGCGCTGGCGGCCTTCGAGCAGTTCGCCAAGTAGGACCATTCAATGGCCACCCAGGCGCTGCCGCAATACCGCCAGGTCGCCGAGACCCTACGCCGGCGAATTTTGAGCGGACAGTACCGCGAGGGCGACACCATCCCGCCGGTCACCGAACTCGAACGCATCTTCGGCGTCAGCAACATCACCATCCGCAAGGCGCTGGGCGTACTGGCCAATGACGGCTGGACGACCGGCCGGCGCGGCGTCGGTACCGTCGTCAATCCGCCGCCCCAGGGTCAGCGCGTCGAGATCGAGGTATCCGGCAACTTCCGTGAATGGCTCGATACCGCCAGCGCCACAAGCCACCCGATCAAGCAGGAGGTGCTTGATGTCCGGCGCGAAACCGCGCCGCCCGCCGTGGCGGGTGCTTTGGGCCGCCCCCCTGACGAAGCGGTTTGGTCGATGCGGCGCCTGCGCCGGCTGAAGGGCACACCGATTTCGTATCACGTGAATTATGGCCCGGTGGAAATCTTCGGCGGCATCGGCAAGCGCACCATGTCGGGCAACCGGAATTTCGTCGACGTCATGCGCCGGAATTGCGGCTTGAACCTCTGCCGCATGGATCAGACCGTCGAGGCCACAGTCGCCGACCGGGATCTCGCGGCCCTTCTACAGGTGTCGTTCGGCGCGCCGCTCTATTTCGTCGAAAACAGATATATTGCGGAGGAAGACGAAGTCGCCGCTGTCACGCACCTTTTTCTGCGCGGGGACCGGTACATCTACCGCGCCTCCATTCCACTGGACGGATAGAGCCTAGGCCTCAAATTCCGCGGCCCGTTCGCGCAGCACGAATTTCTGGATCTTGCCGCTGGCGGTGCGGGGCATTTCGCCCAGCACTTCCAGCCTTTCGGGCAGGTACTGGACGGCGAGGTTCTTGCCTTTGAGGAAAGTGCTGAGGGCGTCCAAGTTCAGCCCGGCTCCGTCGTGCAAGGTCACGAAGGCGCAGGCCCTTTCCACCAGCCGTTCGTCGGGCATGGCGACGATGGCGACGTCGGATACCTCGGGCATTTGGTGGATAAGGTTTTCGACCTCGACAACCGGAATGTTCTCGCCGCCCCTGATGATGATGTCCTTGCCGCGTCCGATGATGCGGATGTAGCCCTCGGCATCCATGCGGGCGATGTCGCCGGTATCGAACCAACCGTCCGCGTCGACGGCGTAAAGTTGAGGCCGCTTGTAATAGCCGATGAAAGTCACGGAACCGCGGTATTGCAGATGACCGCTCTCCCCATGGGGCAGCTCTCGCCCATCGTCCCCGACCACCCGCACTTGGCTGCCCGGCACGGCCAGGCCGTCCGAATCCGCCTCGCGGCCATCGCCGATCAACGTCGAGGTGGAAATTCCCACCTCCGTCATGCCCCAACCCGCCACCAGATTGATGCCGAGCGTCCGGCGCGCGGTTTCGACCAGCGTCGGGGGGATCGGCGCACCGGCGGTGACGAAAATGCGGAAGCTCTCCAAGTTCCGCTTTTCGACGCCGGGAAAATTCGCCAGGTCCGAAAGAAACGGCGTGGCGGCGAAGGTATAGCTGATGCCATGGCGCTCAATCAGGTCGACGGCGGTGGCCGGATCCCATACGTCGGTGGTCACCAGTGGTGCGCCCAAAACCAATGAGGTCATCATGCCGTAAGCGAAGCCGGTCTGATGGGCCAGCGGCGACGGCATGAACACCACGTCATCGGCCGTCAATCCCAGGCGGCGGTTGAATTCGACGATGGAGGACAGCAGCGTGTTCGAGGTGTGGAGCACGCCCTTGGGTTCGCCCGTGGTGCCCGAAGTATACAAAAGCTGGATAACGTCATCCGGCCCCATGGCGGAACCGGTTTCGAAGCCCTCGCCGTCTTCGCTCTCGAAAAAAGCCGCTTCGAAGGCGTCGTCGCCGGACCCGCCGACAATGAACACGTGCTCGATCGATGGGATTTCCCCGGCCAGACGTCGGGCAAGGTCCGCGTGATCGAAATCGCGGAAGCGGTCGGGTGCGATGAACACCCTGGCCTCGGCGTGGGAGAGCATAAAGCTGAGTTCGCGGTGGCGGAAGATGGGCATCAGCGGATTACTGATGGCGCCGATTTTCAGGCAGGCAAGATGGATCACCACGAACTGCCAACAGTTCGGCAGCTGGAAGGATACGAAATCACCCTTCTGCACGCCGAGACCGTGTAGGCCACGGGCGATTTGCGACGCCTTGGCATTGAGCTCGGCGAAGCCAAGAACCGTTTCCGCTCCGGATTCCGCACGATTTTCCACCACCGCGGCCGACTGCGGCCGTTCGGCAACGAAGGCGTCAACGTAATCCGTCAGAACCGTGCCGGGCCAAAATCCCTGCGCGGCTTCCTTTTGCAGACGCGCCTCATCAATCGTCAATTCGGTCATCGGGGATACTCTCGGGCGCCTGTACTTGGTTACAAATGTATCGGTGATTGTATTCACCCCCGCTATTGCCCATCAAGCCATTCTATCGAAAGGGTAAAATTCCCCGTTCCATGTTGCACGTCCAGTTGATTGCTATCAATTGACCCTTCGGATACCATCCGCTAAATCGTTCCGAACGCGGGAAGATTCGGCCCTTGACGTGACAGCGCGCGGTGGGCGGGGAGAGTTCGAGCATGGCGACAACCAACGATCTGGCGCGGGGGGCTCTCAAGCGGGCCGTGAAGCCTTTGGCCTGGCTCCCGGAGGACGGCAAGGACAAGCTGGATTTCTGGATCGAACACAGGTTTCCGCCGTCGACCATCCATCAGATAACATTCCGGGCGGCGGACGGATGCAACCTGCGTTGCAAGACCTGCCACTTCAGCCTGGACTACCGCAAGGGCCAGAAGACAATCCTGATGGACCCGCAACTCGTGAAGAACGTCGTCGAAAAGACCAAGGGTTTCGTCAATCTGTGCTGTTTCTCGGGTTCCGGCGAGCCGCTGATCAATCCTGAGATCGACAAGATGGTGCAGTATGTCACCGATGCCGGCATCAGATCGAAGATCGGCACCAACGTCATGTTGCTGACGCCGGACATGTCGGACCGGTTGTTGAAAGCCGGCCTCTCCATCCTCAAGGTCTCGATCGACGGCGCCACGGCGGAGACGTATGAAAAGATCCGCATCGCCGCCAGTTTCCAGAAACTGAAAGACCACCTCGAGTACTTCTGGAACAAGCGCAACGAGATGGGCGCCAAGACGGAGATCCACGTCAACACGGTGATCACCACGGACAACGAACACGAGGTCGACGACGTCAAAAAAGTCTTCGGCCATATCGGCGACAAATTCGCCGCCAAGTACCCCAGCAATTTCGGCATCATGGACGAACTGCTGGACTACTCGCCCAAGGAAATGACCGTTCAGAAATGCCGCCAGCTGGTCAAGCGGATGACGATCGTTCCGGACGGGCGCGCCTCGATCTGCTGCGGCGACAACCAGAACATCGGCATCATCGGCAACGTGAACGACAACACCGCGCTCGAGATTTGGAATTCCCCGCTCTACAACGAGTGGCGGGGCTATCACCGTACCGGCAGAACCGACCGCATTCCCTTGTGCAAGGATTGCGTCCGCGGCTAGGCAGCGGCGCGCGGCCTCGGCGGCCGATGGGCAAGAATTCCCGCTCTCCAACGGTGCAATCGCCGTTGCCTCTCCCTATAATCCGGCATGCTTTTCAACTCGCCTGAATTCGTTTTTGCCTTCATCCCCATCGTCCTGGCGCTTTATTGGTTCACCCTGAAACGCAACCAGACGCTTCTCTGTGTGTTGGTTCTGGCTGCGGCGTCGCTGGTTTTCTACGGCCATTGGAACCCCAAGTACCTCATTCTGTTTCTGACCTCAATCGGCGGCAATTTTCTGATTTCCAGCCGCATGTACAAAGCCGATGGCGCCGCCGCCAAGCGCGGGCTGCTGGTCGTCGGCATCGTTTTCAATCTGGGCCTGCTGGGCTATTTCAAATACGCCACCTTCCTGGTCGAAAACGCTGCCCTGGCGCTCGGCAAATCCTGGTCGATCGAACCCATCCTGCTGCCGCTGGCCATTTCGTTTTTCACGTTCCAGCAGATCGCCTACTTGGTGGACTGCCGCAAGGGCGAGGTCGCGCCGCCGCCGCTCGCCAAATATCTGCTGTTCGTCTCGTTCTTTCCCCAGTTGATCGCTGGCCCCATCGTTCACCACTACGAGATGCTGCCGCAGTTCGAAGATCTGGCGAATAAGCGGGACCGATTGTTCTCATTCGTGGCGGGGGCGACGTTCTTTTTCGCCGGCCTCTTCAAGAAAGTCGTGATGGCCGACGGCATCAGCGCCTACGCCGATCCCGTTTTCGACGGCGTCGCCGGAGGCGCCGCGGTGGCGGGCCTGGACGCCTGGATCGCCACGTTCGCCTTCGGCTTCCAGATCTACTTCGATTTTTCCGGCTACTCGGACATGGCCATCGGCCTGGCCCTGTTGTTCGGCGTCCACCTGCCGCTCAATTTCAACAGCCCCTACAAGGCCACCAGCATCATCGAGTTCTGGCGCTGCTGGCACATGACGCTGTCCCGTTTCCTGCGCGAACATCTCTACATCCCCCTCGGCGGCAACCGGCTGGGCACCGCGCGGCAAATGCGGAACATGATGATCGTCATGCTGCTGGGCGGGCTGTGGCACGGCGCGGGCTGGGGCTTCGTCTTGTGGGGCGGCCTTCACGGCACCTATCTGGCGCTCAATCACGCCTGGCGGCGTCTTGGCCCGAACCTGCGCCTGCCCGCAGGCGCGGGCGGCGCGCTGACGTTCGTCGCCGTAATGATCGCCTGGGTGCCTTTCCGGGCCGAAACCTGGGACGCGACGGCAACCATGTGGCGGGCCATGGCCGGGCTCTCGGGAAGTGGCACCGCATCCTGGTTCGGTCTCGCACACAATCCCGTACAGATCGCCGAGCCGGCGCTGGCGTTGGTTTCCCTTGCCGTTCTGTCGGGCTTCGTCTGGCTGGTGCCGAACACGCAGAGTTGGATGCGCTACGCCGGCGCGGACGGCGGAGTGGGAGGCGGCAGCGATGCGAGGACCTGGAGCTGGCAGCCGTCGACATATTGGGCCCTGTTCCACGCCGGGATTGCCGTAATCGCCCTGGCCTTCATGATCGGCCGGCCGGAAACCCAGGAATTTCTCTATTTCCAGTTTTGATCGCAACATGGACGCAACCGTTTCATTCCCCACCCTCCGCCGCTACGCCGTAACGTACTTTTCGGTCATCGTCGGCTTTGCGCTCATCGCCGGTGTCGGATTTCAGATCATGCTCGGCGTTTTCCTTTGGCGGTCCGGCGAACTCGTCCCCGTTTCCGAGATCGTCCGGCAGCAGATGGCCGGTCCCGCCGTCTACGGCAGCGCCATGCACGAGGATGGTTTCGATTACAAGCTGGAACTGGTGGCGGCGGCCAAGCCGGCGGTCATTGCCCTCGGCTCGTCACGCGTGCTGCAGTTCCGCCAGTCTTTCTTCAAGGCCAAGTTCATCAATGCCGGCCGCGCCATGAACAACCCCGAAGAGGGCCTCGAGTTCATGCAGGCGTTGCTGTCCCGCCACAAGCCGAAAGTCGTCATAATCGGCGCCGATTTCTGGTGGTTCAATCCCAATTGGCACTATGCGCGCCGGCCGGTCCGCAACACATCCCTGAACGTCGCGATGCTGCATCTCGTCGAAAGCTGGGTGTGGGATGGCAAGGTAACCGTCGCCGATCTGTGGCGCGTGGCGGTGCTCGGCGAACGCGGCAACGATCTGACCCGGCGCCCCAACGTCGGGGTTGCGGCGATCAAACGCGGTAACGGCTACCGGCCCGACGGCTCCCGCGATTACGGCCTGCGGTATTCAGGCGGCGACCCGACTTTCGATGACGCGGGGTTCGCCAACTCGTTGTCGCGCATCGACCAAGGTGTTTCCCAGTTCGAATATGCCGGCCAGGCCGATCCGAAAAGAATCGCCGGGATAAACCAACTGCTGGATTACCTGACATCCCAGGGCATAACACCCGTCGTCGTCCTGCCGCCCCTGGCCCGCCGCGTGCTGGACAAGATGGCGACACGCGGTGCGGATTACGGCTACTTCGCCGACATGGGCCGATACGCCGGATCTCTTGAAACCGAGGCCTACGATTTCACCGAACCGGAAAGCCTGGGTGCGGACGATTGCGAATTCGTCGACGGATTTCATGGCGGCGAAGTGGTCTACCAGCGCATCCTGGCTGAAATCCTCCGGCAAAATCCCCGAAGTGTCCTCGCACCCAACGTCGACGGCGACAAACTCAGGCGCTCGATAAATGGCGCCGCAGGCCACGCCTTGACCCGGCAAAGCGCCCGGGACTACGCCCTGGCGGAAGAAGATTTCCTCAAAATAGGCTGCCGCAAATGAACACGCCGCTATGACCGGCTGAGACCGGCGGCCGAGCGGCCGGCGATACGGCCCAGCGTGACCGCCGTCAAAAGCCCGTTGCCCGAGAGATAACCCCAATCCGACGGGCCCGACACACCTCGCGCCGCGCCGCCGCCGGCGAAGAGGTTGGGTAAAGGCGTACCGTCCGGCGTAACAACCTGGGCGTTTTGATCGACCACCAATCCCCCTTGGGTGTGGAACAGGGAACCCGTGACCTTGACGGCATAATAGGGCGGCCGTAGCGCTTCGTTGACCGTAAAGTCCCGGCCGAATTCGTCGGTCCCCTCGCCGGCCGCCAGCCGGGCCACAGCCTCCAAGGTTTCGCCAAGTTCGGATTCCGGCAGGCTGCACAGCGCGGCGAGCTCTGCGACGCTGTCGCCGGCGCGCACGGCGCCCGCCTCGACGGCCTGGCGGAAATCCTCGAAATCCATACCCAGTTCATGCAAACGGCCGTCGAAGATATCCCAGGCCAACCCGTCCGGCTGGGCCATGACCCGGCGGCCCTGCTCGGAGTAGCCCTCGTGTTCGTTGCTGAAGCGGCGGCCAGCCAGATTGACCTGGATGCCGCCCTCCATCATCAGGGCCCAACTGATCAGAATGCCGTGCGGATGGGCGACCGAACCGTGGCCCTGGAATGCGCCGAGATCGGCGCAAGCAGCGCCCAGTTCCTCGCCCCAGATAATGGCATCGCCCTGGTTGCCGGTATGGCCGAAATAGTTCGCCTTCTCCATGTCTGGAATAAACCGCCGTAGCATGTCGGCGTTGCCGCCGAAGCCGTTGCAAGCCAGCACGAGGCTGCCGCAGCCGACCACCTCGGTGGTCCCGTCAGGCCGTTCATACCCGAGGCCTTCCACCTTTCCGTCTACCCCGGCGTAGAGGTTGGTAACGCGGGTGTCGCCGATAATATCTATACCGGCGGCGGCCGACGCCTGGCTCAACGCACCGATCAGATCGGCCCCGGTGCGCGACGGCGGCGCGTGCATGCGCAGGCGGCTGTGGTTGGGATAGAGGAAGCCTTCGACCAGGGTCAACTCAATGTCATGGGTTTGTGTCAGCCAGTCGATGGCCGGGCCGGATTCGGCGCACACCGCGCGGACCATATGGGCGTCGGTCTCACCATGGGCCTTTGCCAGGATATCGGCGGCCATGATCTCTACGTTGTCCTCGACGCCGCGGTCCTGTTGGATGCGGGTTCCGCAGGCCGGGATCATGCCCGACGAAAGCGCCGTCGAACCCTGCGGTACGGCATCGCGTTCCAGAACCAGAACGTCGACGCCGGCGTCCGCAGCCGTCAGCGCCGCCACCTGGCCGCAGGCCCCGGCGCCGATGACGACGACGGGCACGGTGATGTCGAAAGAGATGTCTTCGGCGGGAAGAACGGCCATGGTTTAGCCGGCAAATGCGCCAAATGCAGAAGCGACGTCGGCGCAGGTGGAAATCTCCGCGATCGTCGCCATCGAGCCGATGGCGGCCTGGTGGGCTTCGTCGCTGAAGGCGGCGCAGCCGTCCTCCATGACGATACAGTGGAAATCGCGCACATGAGCGTCGCGCACGGTGGATTCGACGCCGCCATTTGTCACGATGCCGCCGAAGATCAGCGTCTCCAGCCCCGCCTTGCGCAAGGCGAATTCCAGGCGGCTCATATAGAAGGCCGAGAATGCCACCTTTTCGACCGTGAGGTCGGCGGGCGACAGTTCGTCGATCAGGGCCTGGCCGAAGCTGCCCGGCGCAAAGTCGCCCTTGCCCAGGAAAGGCCGCAATTTTTTCAGATGATCGGAGATGAAGGGCTCCCCGCCCTTGCCGGGCACCAGCGTGAAATGGGTCGAGACGATCCAGGCGCCGGCGGCGCGGGCGGCATCGGCGACGGCCTTGTGACGGGGAATGAGGGCGGCAATCGCCTCACTCTTTTGCCCGGCCCTGCCATAGGCGCCCTCCGGGTGGAGAAAATCGTTCTGCATATCGACGATGACGAGGCCGGTCCGGGCCGGATCAAATTGCAACATGGCTGCTTAAACTATTCCTCGTTTACCTTGAGCCGCAACCAGTCGCACATCTCGAAGCCGATATTCCGTTCGGCCTCGTTGTCCGAGGTTTGCAGCCGGCCCAGCCGCTCCGCGAGTTCGACGATGATCTCAAGATAATGCTCGGCACTGCGCCGTTCCACCATCAGTTCGGAACTCAGCCGGCGCAATTCGGCTTCCAGATTGCCCGCTTCTGTAGCGCCTTGGCTTTGGCTCTGCGTGATCTTCTTGCTCATGTCCTCCCGCAGATAGCGGATGCGAAGCAAGTTGTCGGATTCGCAAAGATCAAGCGACGGAGCGATCGTCTTGACTTCGTCGAGGTCGACCGACCCCTCAAAGGTTTCGATGCCGGCGGCGCGCAGGCGGCCCGTGAGCTCCGAGCGTTTGATGCCGAGCATCTTCGCGACCTGGGAAATGGCGATCTGCTGAGCCATGTCTCAAGCATAGCATTGCCGGCCGGGAAGGGGCGGTAAAACCTGAGCCCCGGATCGCGTCTATCAATCGCGATCCACATCGTGCCATGCTCTGGCCATGAGGGAACATTGGGTAACCATCGAGCCAAGCGGGCACCGCTTTGAGATCGACGATCAGGGCTCCATTCTTCAGGGCGGTTTGAAGTCCGGCATTGCCCTGGCCTACGGCTGCTCCAACGGTACCTGCGGCAAATGCCGGGCGCGCAGGATCAGCGGCGAAATCGAGAGGATCAGCCATTCCGACTATGTCTTCAAAGCCTCTGAAAAAGCGCAGGGGCTGTTCCTCATGTGCACCCATACGCCGGCCTCCGACGAACTGGTGGTGGAGGCCATGGAAGCCCAAAACGCCGACGAAATTTCCATGCAGTGGATCGACATCAAGGTGCGTGCGATCGAATTTCCGGTCGAGGACGTCGCCGTTGTCCGGGCCCAAACCCCGCGCAGTCAGCGGCTACGCTTTTTGGCGGGACAAACGGCCCGCCTGACGCTGCCGGACAAGGCCGCGCGCCGGGTGTCGCTGGCCAGTTGCCCGTGCGACGACCGCAACCTGGAATTCCATATCTCACGCATCGAGGGCGAGCCCTTCTCCGAGACGCTGTTCGGGGATAGCGCCGACATTCGGCAAGTGGGCCTGGTCGGACCGCACGGCTCCTTCACCCTGCGCGAAGGCAGCCCGGAACGGACGATTTTCATCGCCGAGGATACCGGTTTCGGGCCGATCCGCAGCTTGATCGAGCACGCCATGTCGCTGGACGAGGATGCACCCATGAGCCTTTACCGGAAGACGCGCGATCCCGGCGGGCACTACCTGGCCAACCTGTGCCGGGCCTGGGCCGACGCCCTCGACGATTTCCGCTTCCAGGCGATCAGCGGCGAAAAACCTGACGAGCTTTTGTCAGAGATCGCGGCTGATCATCCCGACCTCGGCGCCTCGACGGTTTACGCCGCCGGCTCCAAAGCCATGCTGGAATCGGCAAGCCAACGGCTCACTGCGCTCGGCCTGCCGTCGGATCGGTTATTCGTGGAGGAAATCTGACCGTCAGACTTCAAAGTCGACTTTGACGCCCTTGCCCTCACCCGGAAGGCTTTGCACTTTTTCACCGCTCAGGTCGGCTTGCTGCGCCAACTCGGCAACGCTCTTTACCGTGTCGCGCGCTTGCGGAAACTGCAGTGCGACCTGGTTCAAATTCTCGGGGGATACGCCTGATGCATCCATGACAAACCTGCTTAGCTAATGACCGGCTCAGGATTTCGACGCGTGGTCAATGGTCGCCGTCGTCATCGTCGGCGCAAAGCGCCTGATGATTCAGCCGCAGGCATTCGCCCATCGAACTCTGACCTTGCAGCAGCAAATGCCGCAGCACCGTCAGCAGCTTTTGGAACAACCCGCCACCCATGAGAACCTCTCGTCGAAATCGAATTTCCGCATTGCGGAGAGGTTATCTAAGCAAGTCGGCGTAACGGAAAGATTTCAATACAAGGTTAATTTGTTTCGGAAGGGTATCAGTTCCGTCTGCCGGAATCTCTCAATCTCAAGTAATTATTTATTTGTTTTCAAAAGGTTAGTCAATTTTCACGCAATCTGCTTTTAGACGGTGTAGAGCTTTCTAATGCCCCTGATGGCGTCCATGCCGGTCAGTTCGAGGATTTCCTGCAGTCCCAGTAAAACGGCGTTGTCCTCGGGCAGCAGGGCGTATTCACGCCACGGTGTTCCCATCACCATGTCGAAACCGCGGGGAACGGCCAGCGTAAGAAAGGCGTTCTCCAACTGCAGTCGCAGATTGCCCCCGTCGGCGGTTTTGGCGGGAATTTGCTGGCCGATATTGGTGATCGCGCCGGTGAGGTGAACGTCCGCAAACTCGGGCTTTGCCTTGATCAGGTGCATCGCGTCCAGCGCCATTTTCGTCAGACCCTCGGTATCGGCGGCCAGCGCGCTGATCGAGGTGTCGATATAGATGTCGTCGGGCGTGAAATCGTAGGGCCCGTCCAAAACCCTGGCGGTCAATCGTTCGGCAACGGCAACGACTTCCGAGCTCTGTTTGTTGGGCTTGCCGCCGCCATCCTCCAGGCGCTCGGAGGCCATGAGGATCACCTTGAACGGTCTGATTTTGGCCAATTCCAGCATGTCAAGGCGCGTTTCGGCGATGGAGTTGACCATCGGTTTGGCCCCGTTGGCTTTGTCGGCATCATAGGTTTTGAGGCAGATTTCCTGCACCTCGTAGTTGGGAAAATCGAAACACAGCGGGGTGTCGACGGCGTCCTGTATGGCCTCTATGACGGCGACCAGGAAATCCGGATCGTCCTTGGCGCGGCGGCCGCAATTGACGTCGAGATAGGCGGCGCCGGCTTCGGCCTGCTTGACGGCAATGCCTTGAATGCCCGCGAGATCGTCCGTGTCGAACATTTCCTTGGTGCTTTTGAAACCGGGATTGATGCGGTCGCCGATAATCTGGAGGCCGGGGATGGGCATGTCTGTGTCCTATTCTTGCGGGGGCGATTTTCGATTGGGCCGGGTTGGAAAATTGATGCGCGCACCGAACGTTTTCATGAAGGTTTTCGATCCGGCCAGTTCAAAGTACGCGGCGCGGCGGGCCAGATCCTCGGCCTCGGCCCGCTTGTCTGCCGACAGCAGGGCTTGTCGGGCGCCTTCACCGGCGGCGTTGCCGATCTGGGCAAAGCGGGAATACGGCAGGTTCGGCAGCATGCCGATGGCGATGGCGCTGCCGACGTCGATGTAATTGCCGAAGGCACCGGCGATGACGACGCGCTCAAGATCTTTTTCGCCAACCCCGGTTTTTTCCAACAACTGATCTGTGGCGGCGCGGATGGCGCCTTTGGCCAACTGTACGGCGCGAACGTCGTCTTGCGTGATGGCGATGTCGCCGCCGTCCGCTTCGCCCTCCTCCGTCAGTACGAATTCGGTTCGGCCACCGGCGTTTTTCACCCGGTCGTGTTCCCCTTGAAGCTGACCGCGCGCGTTGCAGATCCCTGCGGCGTGAAGCTGGGCGACGGCGTCGAGTACGCCGGAACCGCAGATGCCGACGGGCGGGCCGTCGCCAATGGTCTCGTACTGCACGGCCCCCTGCTTGATGCGAACGAGCTCGATCGCGCCCTCTGCCGCCCGCATGCCGGCGCTCAGATGCCCGCCCTCGAAGGCCGGCCCGGAGGGGCACGAGACGCTGGTAATACGGCTACCCTGCACCAGAGAGATTTCCGTGTTGGTGCCGATGTCCATGATGATCACGGGCTTTTCCGACGCCGTTTTCGCCGCCAGTAGCGTCGCCGCGTGATCGCCGCCGACGAAGCCGGCGATGTTGGGCAGGAGGTGA
>CAYOAD010000002.1:0-62728 GCA_964401845.1 uncultured Rhodospirillaceae bacterium
TGGCCTGTCATACCGATAAGGATGCGCTGGTAAGTACAGCCAAAGCCGAAGATGCAGTATCGCCGGGCCGTGATTTCATCCCAACCCGCCGATTTGCCGTAAAGCCTGGAGGCGACGTAGGCGTCGAACGCCGCTTCCGCCTCCGCTTTGGCCTGTTCGTCGGTATCAGAGATGTAAGCGTGAAAGGCAAAGCCGATGGCCGGAGGCTCGCCAGGATGTCCGCCGTCCGCCCAGCCGCGCTTGTACTGATCGACGATCTCCCCGACCTCGGCCAAATCCGTTACCGTGGCGTATGGCACCGAAAGCAGCCGCCGGCCCGCCTTGCCAACGTGGTAGACGACTTCCTTGCGCAGCACGGCGACGTATATGGGCGGCGTCGGTTGTTGTATGGGCTGGACATTGATTGTCACGTCCCCGGCCTTTACGTAGTCGCTGTCGGCATCGATTTGCTCACCGGCGAGGGCGCGCGTCAGGATATCGAGTTTTTCATCGAAGTTCTCCCGCTTGAATTCGCCCGACAGCCGGAAGCCGGCGAACTCGTGCTTCAGATAACCCGAGCCCACCCCCAGGATTAAACGGCCCTGCGACAGCATATCGACCATGGCGTAGTTCTCGGCTACGAGGAGCGGATTGCGGAAGGGCAGGATACTGACGGCAACGCCCAGACCGATACGGGACGTCCGCTGGCTGGCGGCGGCGAGGAAAACGGCGGGATTGGGGATGACGCCGTATTCGTGGAAGTGATGTTCCGCCACCCAATAGGCGCTGTATCCGAGTTCTTCGGCCAGAACCATGTTCTCGAGCGTTTCTTCATAGTACCGGGCGACCGTGCGGAGACCGCCGGGATAATGATCCTGGACGGAAAACACCGAAAACTCACAGGCTGGAACCGACATGGAAGCCCCCCTCCGGGAAATCGCGATAATCAGCCTTCGTAGCGCACGACGGCCTGGTCGATGGCGCCGAAGATACTGGCGCCCTGCTCATCGAGCATTTCTATTTTGATGCGGTCGCCAAAGCGCATGAACGGGGTTTGGGGCTCTCCCTGCTCGATCGTCTCCAACATGCGCACCTCGGCAATGCAGGATGAACCGTTGGAGCGGTCGAGGTTGGATACCGTGCCAGAGCCGATGATCGTGCCGGCGCCCAAGTGCCTAGACTTGGCGGCATGGGCGATGAGTTGGGGGAAATCGAAGGTCATGTCGACGCCGGCGTTGGGTGATCCGAAACGTTCGCCGTTGAGATCGGACAGCAGCGGTAAATCGATCTTACCGCCGTCCCAAGCCGGCCCAATTTCATCCGGCGTGACGGCAACCGGTGAAAAGGCGGTGCTGGGCTTGCCCTGAAAAAAGCCGAAACCCTTACCCAGTTCAGCCGGAATGAGGTTTCTCAGCGAAACGTCATTGACCAGCATCAGCAGTTTGATGTGCCCGCCCGCGGTATCCGGCGACAGACCCATCGGCACGTCGTCGGTAATCACGGCGACTTCGGATTCGAAATCGATGCCCCAATCCTCATCGGCTATGGGGATGTCGTCACGCGGTCCGATAAAACCGTCCGAACCGCCCTGATACATCAGGGGGTCCGTCCAGAAACTATCCGGCAGCACGGCGCCGCGCGCTTTGCGCACCAGTTCGACATGATTGACGTAGGCGCTGCCGTCAGCCCACTGATAGGCCCGCGGCAGCGGCGCCGCCAGCGCCGCCGGGTCCAGCTCGAAACTCTCCGGCGCGTGACCCGCGTTCAGCCGGTCGTAGACCAGACCAAGTTCTTCCGCGACGCCGTCCCATTGTTCGACCGCCTGCTGCAGGGTCGGCGCAATGTGGGAAACCTCGACCGCCTGCGCAAGATCCTTGCCGACAACGCATAAGCGACCGTCGCGGCCAGACTTTAGGGACGCTAATTTCATCTAATATTTGCTCCTGAAATTTGCTTTACTTGGCTTTCAACACATTTTCCTAAATGCTAGTTTCGACTGCAACTAATTACAAGTCGGGTTTTGGAGTTTCAACTGACATGACGCAGAAAAAAAAGAAGGCCGTCAAAGGCGCCAACGAAGATATCCTGGCCCTGGAGGAATTCCTCCCCTACCGACTGTCGGTACTGACCAACCTGGTCAGTTCGGCCATCGCCCGGGAATACAGCAGCCGCTACAGCTTGAGCATCGCAGAATGGCGGGTCATGGCGGCGCTAGGCCGGTTTCCCGGCTTGTCGGCGGTTGAGGTCGCTGAACGGACGGCAATGGACAAGGTAAAAGTCAGCCGCGCCGTGGCTTCCCTGCACAAGGCCGGAAGATTGAAACGCAAGATTTCCGCCCAGGACCGACGGCGGTCGGTGCTCAGTCTTTCAGCCAAGGGGAACAAGATCTACCGCGACATCGTCCCCCGCGCGCGGCACTACGAAAAAGCGCTATACGATTCGCTCAATTCTGCCGAGACAAAGTCCCTGAACAAACTGATCACCAAGCTGACGTCGACGGCAGCTACGCTTTGAGCGGCGTTACGCCAGCTTGGAGTCCTTACCCCACTGCGTCAGCCCACCTGATCGCCTTGTAGTCGAAACCACTTTCGATGGTCGGCTTGACCGTCGCGAAATAGGGCGAAAGGTCGAAATCACGCGGCGTGAACAGGCTGTGGTGCCGGATCCCGAAGATGTCCTCATCACGCCCTTCGTCACCCTGCGTCACCTTCGGCAGGATTGGATAGCGCACGGATTGGAACGCCTGCGCCAGCAGCGTTGAACAGATCGCCTGCGTGGGATCGCCGCTGCCCAGATAAAGCATCTTGCGGCGCCACGATACCGGCACCGGCGGCGTCGGCAGCAGGTAGCGCGCCAGATCGACGACGTTCTTCAGGTCGTAGGAATCGCCGATGTGCGCAACGGCGAAGTCGATCAGGTTGGAGCAATCTTCCGGCGACAGTCCGACGGGCCGGCAAATTCGGGTGTTTTGACCGGCGTATTTCTCCAGCCCAACCGCGGCGACCCCGTTTACCAAATCGGCTTCGACCAGACAGGGTTGATCGGCACCCAGGGCATCGCCGACATAAAGAGCGGCATGGGACCAGGTGGACTGTGTCAGGTACTTGATCGCCACCGAAACGCGCTCATTGCCCTCCACCAAAAGGACGTCGCCCGGCTTCAGATGGCGGCGCAGGACATCGGTCGGAATTACGGAGAACGCCCGATAGTCCCTGACCGGCGTCGTCAGGTAGCGCGCCAAGTATCCGCCCAGCCGGTCCATTACCCAGCCCATTCGATGCCTCCGCTAGGGTCTAGTGCGCTTCGAGCGCCTCCACGGCCACCGAAAACCGCCGCAGCTGTTCGTCCGTGTAGGCCTCATAGTCGTTGTCGAGATGGGAGTGCATTTCCGCAGTCATGCTCCACATGGCCTCACGCAGCAATGACAACCCCTTCATCGCCTTGAACCGCCGCCAAATTTCGTCGGTGGGGGAGCGTTGATAATAAAGGTCGAGAATACGCTCTTCGGCATCTCCGTCGAGCGCATTGTTTGAGGCCAGGTTGGCCAGGTCGAACAACAAGTGATTGCTGCCGCCGTATTCCCAATCGATAAGCCACAACCGTTCGCCGTCGTCGATCAGGTTCGCAGCCAGCAGGTCGTTGTGGCAGAACTTGTCTTCGTCATGGCCGACAATCTCGTCCAGGCCTTCCGCCAGCGCCATGAATTTAGGTATATCGGCCGCCAGACGGTAATTGTTGGCGGACAGAGAGCGGCCATAGCGCCGACAAGCCTCGACGGCATCAAAGCTGAATTTCCGGTCGCCGAGATGTTGTGGCATCGTCACATGATACCGCCGGACCAAATCGACGATGCGCTCAAGCATGGCGGCATCGGCGATATCCTCGGGCGCCAGGGTTTTACCCTCGATATATTTGATGACCATGGCGTCGCGATCCGTCAGCACGACTTCCGGTGCGAAGCCGGCGGCGTGCGCCGCCCGGGAGACGGCGAAATCGCGCTCACGCAGAAGATCGTGCTCGGGGACGTCGCCGCCGATCCTGACGACGAAATGTTCGCCTGCGTCGGCAACCTTGAAATTACTGTTGGAAAGACCGCCGGCGAGCGGCTGGGGATCGATCGCCCCCTGCCAACAGGGCAGTTCGAGCACCCGGCGGTAGGCCGGATCCTCGCGAAAATCGTTCATAATATTCATATCATTCAATGGCTTAACTAATACGCTATGTAAATCGTTCAAACTGCAACGTAATCTTCAACGTATTCCTCGATGATGCTGTCGAGACTGTTGTCGCCGGGCAATCCCAACGCCGATGCCCGCCCACTTTCCGTCCTTGTGGGCCAGGTCGCCACGATCGCCTCGACTTCGGAATCGGGCCGGTCCGATATCGGACCGAGCTCGATGCTCCTGGCCGCCGAGATACGATTAAGCGCCTCGATCCCGTCAGCAATCGAAAACGTCTTGCTGGGCAAGCCTACGGCGCGGTCCGTGCCCAAATCCGCCCCGTCCAGCTCAATAAGGGCGATAAGCCCATCCACGCAGCTCCGGTAACCAAGACAGGCCATCTCGGTGTTTCGGCTGACGGGCAAAACACATTCCTGCCCCGCCAGGGGTTCGCGAAATACGCCGCTGGCGAAGCTCGAGGCGGCCGCGTTGGGTTTTCCCGGACGGATGATGATGGTCGGCAAACGCGCGGTCCGGCCGTCCAAGTAGCCTTTGCGCGAATAGTCGTTGATCATCATTTCGCCGATGAATTTGGTCATGCCGTAGGTGGTTTCAGGGTTTGGCTTGGTCGTATCGCCCACCGTCGTCGGCATGGCATCACCGCCGAAAACGGCGATCGAACTGGTGAAGACGACTCGAGGCAAGCCGTTTCTGGCCCGCAGGGCTTCTAGGATGCATCTGCCGCCGTCGAGATTGACCGACATGGCTAGATCGAAATCCCTTTCGCCGCCGCCGCTGACGACGGACGCCAAGTGGAATACCGCGATGTCATCCCGGTCGATTAGGCCCGATACCGTCTCGGGGTCGCTCATGTCGCCGGCGACGATGGTGACGCGGTCGTCTAGCCCGTCGGGTCTCTCGGCAGGTGTCATGTGATCGAACAGAACAATCTCGCCGATCTCGGAACCTTCGCCGGCCTTGAAATTCAAGCCACCCATTTGCACGAGCTGCCGCGCCAGCGCCAAGCCGATAAAGCCTGTTCCTCCGGTGATCACAACCTTCATACTTCCACCCGTCCAACTCCAGCCCGTTGCGCGAAGGCTGGCATCCTATCCGAATAGACCGCCCCGGCAAATTATCTAAGTCGGAAAGAATGAGGTATTCTCCGGGCGTAGCCCCCTCACTCCGGCGGACAAATGTTCGACTGTAATTTCACTCCCCGTCCGGAGGATTAGCGGGATTTGTTTTGAAATCTTCGGGATCGCATATTAATTCCAACTTGCCACCACGCTGAAACATGAAAGCTCAATTCAACAGGCTGGCGGTCAAGCAGGCGCGAAATGTCGTTATCGTGGCGTGTGGCCTCGGATTGATTTTTAGCGCCGCCCAAATTGCCTCCGATCTCCATACCGAGCGCCAGACCCTCAGTTCCTCGGTTCAGCGTATCTTGATATCGATGAGCGCGCCGGCCACGCGTGCCGTCTTCAATGTCGACGCCGAACTGGCGCACAACGTCGTCGACAGCCTGCTTGGTTACGTGCCCATCAACAGCGCCACGGTGATCGATGATTTCGGCGGCGTTCTTGCCGCCCGCAGCAAGCAGACCAGCCCCGGGCAGGATAGCTATTGGTCGCGACTGCTGGTCGCGCCGAAAGACGTCTATCGGCTGCCCCTGTCACTCGAGGAAAGAAGCCAACAACTGGGGGAAATCCGGGTGACGGTTGACAGCCGGGTGATCATCGGCAATTTCATGCAGCGATCTTTGTTGATCGTGGTATTCGGCCTGGTTCGAAATTTCATCCTGGCGTTCATGCTGGCGTACGTCTTCCACGTGACGATGACCCGACCGCTCGTCGCGCTGGCAAAACGTGTTTCAAGCACCGACCCTGCAAATCCCAGCGACAACGTCGTTGACGTCGAGCAGTCACACAGAGACGACGAGTTGGGCGAACTGACGGCGAAGATCAACGAGTACATCGCAACGGCAGAGGAACAGATCAGGGAACGCCACAACGCCGAGCAAAATGCATTGCAAAGCGAGCGCCAGTTCAGGGATTTTGCCGAAGCGAGTTCCGACTGGTTTTGGGAAATCGATCCGCAATTCAAATATACCTTTGTCTCCGAGCAGGTGAAGTCGCGCATGGGCGTGCGTGAGGCAGAAGACTACATCGGATTAAGCGCAACAGATGTGATTGACGAATTCTTTTCCGGTGACGACCGGCAGCCGGTGCTCGATGCGATCGCCGAAGGGAAACCGATCAGAAATTCTGTCGCGCTGAGAATTGATTCGGAGGGCAATCAAAACTGGGTAAGCGTCAGCGGCGTTCCGGTATTCGATGAATCAGGAACGTATATCGCCTATCGAGGTTCAAGTACGGATGTGACCGACCAGCACCGCGCCGCCGAAGCCCTCCGCGTCAGCGAAGCAAAATACCGGACAATATTCGATAGCGCCCAAATTGGCATTATGCGGAATACACTGGATACCGGTCGGGTGCTCGACGCCAACCTAAGAGCAGCTGAAATTCTCGGCTACGATGACGTGGCAGACATGATAGCGAACCATGATGCCGAAAAAAGTTGGGTTAAGCCGGAACAGCGCAATCGGGTCCATGCCGAGGGCGTCAAAAACGGTTTTGTCCGCGATCTTGAGCAAGCGCTTTATCGCAAGGACGGCGATGTCGCCTGGATCAATTCGTCGGCAAATTTCCCCCCCGGAGAAAACCTTGTCGATGTCCTGTTTGTCGACGTCACGGCGCGCAAGGCCGCGGAGGATGAGCTCGAAAGGCTCAATGCCGAATTGGAGCAACGCGTACAAGAGAGCACGGCTGAACTGCGGGAGGCGCAGGCCAATTTGATCCTGCAGGAGCGGTTGGCGACCTTGGGCCAGCTAACGGCGACCGTGAGCCACGAATTGAGGAACCCGTTGGGTACCATGGGGACGTCGGCCTATGTCATCCGTCACGCGGTCGGCGACAATGACAAGGTCATGCGTGCGGTGGAGCGTATTGAGCGGGGTGTGGCTCGTTGCGGTCGGATTATCGACGAGATACTGGACTACACCCGCATCAGGGACTTGCACCTCGAATCGGTACAGCTCGACAAGTGGATCGGCGAGGTCATTGCGGAACAATCGCCTCCGCCGGAAATAGAAGTTGTTTTCGACCTTTCAACAGGGGGCGTCAACGTCAAGTTCGATCCCGAATTCTTACGCCGGGCCATCATCAATGTTTACGAAAACGCGTTGCAAGCCATGACGACCATGGAGGGCATCGATCAGACAAAAAACTGCCGTTTAACCATTTCAACGGCGAAATTAGACCGTCGTATCGAAATACAAATCGCGGACACCGGCGTCGGCATTGAATCCGGGATTAGGAATCAGGTTTTCGAACCCATGTTCAGCACCAAGGGATTCGGCGTCGGATTGGGCTTAACGGTCGTCCGCCAAATCGTCGAGCAGCACGGAGGCACGATCAAGGTCGACGGAAACCCGGACCGGGGAACGACCGTGACGATTTCGCTACCGATCGCACAGAGCACCCAGTGAACTCAACGGATGAGCATTAGTAAGCCTGACCCCGCCAGCAACAGCCACAAAGCGACCCTGAACTGGTGGTCGCTTAGACGGCGGTAGAGAGCAAACCCGATGACGCCGCCGATGACCAGCATGGGCGCCGCCGTCAGCATCGGCTTGACGAGTTCCCGCGACAGAATGCCGGTGTAGGCGTAGGCTGCGAGCGTCACCGTGTGCATGCTGAGATTGAAGACCTGAAATGTCGATCTTTGTTGATCCTTCGGCCATTTCATCAGGCTGCACCAGAGGGTGGGCAATATTCCCGACAGCCCGGCGAAACCGCCCATGACGCCGCCGCCCCAGCCGACCAGAATGACGGCGGCGCGGGGATAGGTCTCCAGCCGGGCCAGCCGGCCCAGGACAAACATGCCGGCGACATAGGAGACGAGCAGGCCGCCGACGCCAACGCGAAACCAATAGGGATCAAGCGTCTCAAGCACGGCAACACCAATTGGGATGCCGAGCAAACCGCCGGCGACAAACGGCGCCGCGGTGCGAAAATCGATGCTGCGCCAAATCCGCGGCAGCGTAAAAATTTGCACGGTAAAAGAACAGATAACGACCATGGGCGCCGCGATTTCAGGCGGCAGGGCGTGGGCCCAGATGCCCAGCGAGGCCACACCGAAGGCGAATCCGGCGAAACCCGACGCCAGCGCCCCGGCCAGGGCGCCCGCCATGACGATGAGGTCAATACCGCCTTCCATGCCGCCCCCGATCGGTCAAGGGAACACACGCCTTATTCGTTCGCGGAACGATAAGGCGTGTGTTCCCCTATGTCAGTTGGATCAGGCGTCGCGGCAAACCTGCCGCTGCTCGCCCAGACCGTCGATCCCGAGCGTGACGACATCGCCCGATTTCAGAAAGACCGGCGGATTAAAGCCGGCGCCCACGCCCGGCGGCGTGCCGGTGGAAATGATGTCGCCCGGCTGCATCGACATGTGGCGGCTCAGGTAACTTACGATCTCGGCGACATTGAAAATCATTGTCTTAGTGTTGCCTGTCTGGCGGCGCGTGCCGTTGACGTCGAGCCAGAGGCCGAGGTTCTGTGGATCGCCGACCTCGTCCGCTGTCACCATCCAGGGACCGACCGCACCGAAGGTGTCGCAGCTCTTGCCCTTGGTCCACTGCGGGCCCTGCAGCTGGAATGCGCGTTCGCTGACGTCGTTGCTCACGCAGTCGCCCGCGACATAGTCCAGGGCATCCGCCTCGTCGACGTATTTGGTTTCCCTGCCGATGACGACGCCGAGTTCAACCTCCCAATCGGTCTTTTCCGAATTCCGCGGGATCTCGATGCCGTCGTCCGGTCCGCAGATGGCGCTGTTGGCCTTGAGGAAAACGATGGGTTCTTCCGGAATCGGATTGTTGGTCTCGGCGGCATGGTCGGAATAGTTCAACCCGATGCAGATCAGCTTGCCGATATCGCCAACGCAAGCGCCCATGCGGGGATTGCCGTCAACGGCCGGCAGAGACGCCGGGTCAAGTGCCGCGAGCTTGGCCAGCCCCTCCGGCGAGACGGCGGCGCCGTCAATGTCGGAGATCTCACCCGAGAGATCGCGGATCACGCCGTCGGCATCCAACAATCCCGGCTTTTCCGCTCCGGGTTCTCCGTAACGCAGTAACTTCATTTCAAACTTCTCCTGTTTTGGCGGCGTCAGGTGGTCATGCCGCCGTCGATAATCATTTCAGTGCCGGTGATAAAACGGGATTCGTCACTGGCGAGATAAACACACAAGTCGGCAATTTCACTTGTTTCGCCCAAGCGCCCCATGGGCTGGCGGGCGATGAAATCCTTGCGCGCCTGCACCGGATCATCGAAGGCGTTGATGCGGTCATCCAGGGACGGTGACTGCACGGTGCCGGGGCAAATCGAGTTGCAGCGCACGCCGTTGCCGACATAATCCTTGGCGACCGAACGGGTAAGCCCGATGACGGCAGCCTTGCTGGCGCCGTACGCAAAGCGGTTCGGCACACCGGCCAGCGAACCCGCCACAGAGGCGATGTTCACGATCGAGCCGCCGCCGGCCTCAAGCATGCCCGGCAGGAACGCCTTGATGGTCAGAAACATGCTGCGCACGTTGACGTCGAAGGAAAGCCGCCAGTCGTCCTCTTCGCAGTCCAAAATGGTTCCGTGGTGAACCCAGCCGGCGCAATTCACCAGCACGTCGAGAGACCCTTCGTTAGCTGCAAGCGTCGCCACCGCTGCGGCGTCGGTAACGTCGAGCGCCGCCGTCCGGATGCCGCCGCTGCCTTCCAGTTCGGCAACTTTTTCGGCGTTGAGGTCGGTCGCCAACACCTGAGCGCCCTCCCTGCTCAACGCCTCGGCGCAGGCCCGGCCGATACCCTGGGCCGCCGCCGTTACGAGAACTGATTTTCCATCCAAACGACCACTCAATTTTCGCACTCCAAATCAATTGGGCGCCCCGTCCGGCGGCGCCTACTTTTCTTTTCCAGGCCGATATTCGAATCCGTTAGACTCAATTTCGCGAAACCGAAGCGGAAGCGAACATATCTCGCTTTGACCGCGATCCCGCCAATCATGTTATAATCATACTAATAGCCCCTCGCCACATCTACCTGCATCTTGGAGACCGGTTGTGACCACCGCAACAAACCAAACCATTCGCCTCAACCCCGCCGACAACGTCGTGACGGCGAAAGGCGACATTTCTTCCGGCATCACGCTCGAAGACGAAGGCCTCACCCTTGCCGCCGACGTGCCCGCTGGGCACAAAATCGCGACGGCGGCCATTGCCTCGGGTGAGGCGGTACGTAAATACAATCAGATTATCGGTTTCGCCAGCGAAGACATATCCGCCGGCCAGCACGTGCACTCGCACAATGCCGCCTTTGGCGATTTCGAGCGCGACTACGCATTTGGCAGCGACGTGACGCCGACGGACTACGTCCCTGAAGCGGAACGCGCCACCTTCCAGGGCTACGTGCGCGAGAACGGCGCCGTCGCCACGCGAAACTATGTGGCCGTCCTCAGCACCGTCAATTGTTCCGCCACCGTCGTCCATGGCATCGTCGACGCCTTTTCCGGCGACGCCCTGAAGGACTACCCGAACGTGGACGGGGTCGCCGGTTTTACCCATGGCACCGGCTGCGGGGCCGGTGGTCAGGAAAACCACGAACAGATGCAGCGCACCATGTGGGGCTACATCCGCCACCCGAATTGCGCCGGCGTTCTGTTGGTCGGCCTGGGCTGCGAAGGCAATCAGATTTCCTTCCTGCTGGACGTCTACGGTCTCGAAGCCGGCCCCAATTTCCAGTACATGAATATCCAGGACACCGGCGGTACACGCTCCACAATCGAAGCCGGCATCGCCCGCGTGAAGGAGATGCTGCCCATCGCCAACCGGGATAGCCGGTCCACCGTCTCGGCGGAGCACATTACCCTCGCGCTGCAGTGCGGGGGCTCCGACGCCTATTCGGGCATCACCGCGAATCCGTCGCTGGGGGCGGCTGTCGACCTCATCGTGCGCAACGGCGGTACGGCGATCCTGGCGGAGACGCCGGAAATCTACGGCGCCGAACACCTCCTGACCCGCCGCGCCATCTCACGCGAGGTCGGTGAGAAGCTGATCGAGCGCATCAAGTGGTGGGAGGAGTACACCGCCAAGTTCGAAGCGAGCATGGACAACAATCCCTCCCCCGGCAACAAGGCGGGCGGCCTGACCACCATCCTGGAGAAATCCCTGGGGGCGGCGGCCAAAGGCGGCACGACGAACTTGATGGGCGTCTACCGCTACGCCGAGCGCGTAACCGAAAAGGGCTTCGTCTTCATGGACAGTCCGGGCTACGACCCCTGCTCCATCACCGGCGAGGTCGCCTCGGGCGCCAACGTCGTCTGCTTCACGACGGGCCGGGGATCGGTGTTCGGCTACAAGCCGGCGCCCTCGATCAAGCTGGCGACGAACTCCGTCATGTATGAGCGCATGTCCGAGGACATGGACATCAACTGCGGCGCCGTACTTGACGAAGGCATTTCGGTTCAGGAAATGGGCCAACGTATCTTCGACAAGGTCCTGGACGTCGCCTCAGGCAATCCTTCCAAAAGCGAGGAACTGGGCTTTGGCGATCATGAATTCGTGCCCTGGCAAATCGGCGCCTACCTCTAAGTTTCTGCAGCGGAGTAATTGAAATGACGATGGACGGCACAGCCATCCTGCCCCTCGACGCGACAGCTGGGACGTTGATCGGCCGGGTCTGGTTGCCTGGCAATCCGCCGGGCCCGACGCCGGTGACAATCCGCGAGTCAGGCGTCCATGACCTCAGCGGTATCGCACCGACAGTATCGGAAATCCTTGAGCTCGAAGGCGCGGCGGGTGTCGTTGACGCAGCTTCGGACGCGCCGCTGGTTGGACACCTCGACGACATCGCTGCCAATAGCGTCGCTGGCAACATCGATGAGGGCCGGGCGCGGTTGCTGGCGCCCGTCGACTTGCAGGCCGTCAAGGCCGCCGGCGTCACCTTCGTCCGCTCCATGGTGGAACGCGTCATCGAGGAACAGGCCCAGGGCGATCCGACCCGGGCCGCGGGCTTGCGTGACACCATTAAAGCCGAGGTCGGCGCCGATCTCAGCGCCATCGTGCCGGGCTCGGCGGACGCCGAGAAACTGAAGGCCGCGCTGATCGAACGCGATCTCTGGTCCCAGTACCTGGAGGTCGGCATCGGCCCCTACGCCGAGGTCTTCACCAAGGCCCAGCCGATGTCGTCGGTCGGCCCCGGCGACGAGGTCGGGCTGCACCCCGAATCGACCTGGAACAATCCCGAGCCCGAGGTCGTGATGATCGCCAACAGTCGCGGCGAGACCATCGGGGCGACGCTCGGCAACGATGTCAACCTGCGCGACTTCGAGGGCCGCAGCGCACTGCTGCTGGGTAAGGCCAAGGACAACAACGCCTCCTGCGCCATTGGCCCCTTTATCCGCCTGTTCGACGGGACGTTCTCCATCGACGACGTACGCCGGTGCGTCGTGCGGCTGACCGTTCAGGGGGAGGACAATTTCCGCCTGGAGGATCAGAGCAGCCTTGCCGAGATCAGCCGCGATCCCCTGGATCTGGTGGCCCAGACCATCGGCGACAATCACCAGTATCCGGACGGCGTTGCGCTCTTCACCGGCACCATGTTCGCGCCGGTCGCCGACCGCGGTGAGGACGGCATGGGCTTTACCCACAAGGTCGGCGACACCGTTACCATCGCCGCCGACAAGCTCGGCGCCCTGACCAACCGCGTGACCTTATGCAATAAGGCGCGGCCCTGGACGTTCGGCGTCGGCGAACTGATGCGCAACCTGGCGGCGCGGGGGCTGTTGTGATCTGACAAAAAGGCACTGCATTCAAAATAGGCTGTACCTGCTCATCATTTTTGTTTCTAATGAAACGATCTGATCCCTCATGCGGGGTATGGTGATGCAAGAAACCGAAGCCCGAGGCTGGTTGATGGATGCGGACGTCGACGGGGGCACCCGTGCGACGATCGGCCTCGACCACCTTCCGGTCGGCGTCAGCCTACTCGACAACGAATTCAGGTTCCGCCGTTTCAACCGGACCTACGCTGACATGTTCGAGGTCAACTCAAATGTCACGGCGGAGGAAGCCCGCGGACGCCTATACTTCGACTGTGTCGAGGGATCCAGGGACCAGGTCCGGCCCGTCATGCAAAAAGTGATGTCGACGGGACAGCCCTACGACCTGGCGCACGAGGAATTGAAACTCGAGGTTGCCGGACGGACGATCTTCACCTATTGGGACGGCCAGATCACGCCCGTCGTCGAACGATCTGGCCATGTTTCCGGCGTGTTGTTGGCTTGTGTCGAAGTCGAACAGTTGCGTTCCCTGCAGCCACGTGAAGGACGATTTCCGACACTCGAACCGGTCATACCCTCCGGACTGCTGACCTACAAAGAAGAACAGGTCGTCCAATTGATCCGCGAGGGGCTCAGTTCCAAGCAGATCGCCCACCGGCTCAACCTCTCCAAGGCAGCAATCGATTCACGCCGCAACGCCATCCGCAAAAAACTGGGGATCGGCGGTCAGCCGAATAATCTCTACCGCTTTCTCTCCCGCCTGCACTGACGGTTTCCATATTAATTCAATATGGGCCGGACCCGGTTTCCGGTCCTACTCTCCCGGCAAATAGCTTGACGTGGCCCACGCCAACATGGGGAGAAAATGGAAATGTCGGAAAAATCACAGAGGAAACATGAATGGACGCGCCGCTCCTTCCTGGAGGGTTCAGGCAAATTGGCGCTGCTGGCCGGCACCGGATTGTCGGCGGCAGCGGCAAAACCGGCCCGCGCTGCCGCATTCAGCGATTACCTCGACCACGACGCCCTCGGCCTGGCCGGTTTGGTGAAGGAGAAACAGGTTTCGCCCACCGAACTGCTGGACGCCACCATCGAACGCATCGAAAAATTCAATCCGAAGCTCAACGCCGTCGTCACCAAGATGTACGACGAGGCGCAAGCCACCATCGCAAACAAGACACCGGACGGGCCGTTCGGCGGTGTGCCTTTCCTGCTGAAGGATCTGGGCGCGACATATGCCAACGTCCGCAATACCTCCGGTTCGAAGTTGTTCGCCGAGTACGTTCCCAACTACGACAACGTGTTGGTCACTCGCTACAAGGCCGCCGGTCTGGTGACCGCCGGTAAAACCAACACGCCCGCCTTCGGCCTCAACGTCTCCACCGAACCGGCACTGTTCGGACCGGCCCACAACCCCTGGGATCTCCAGCGCTCCACCGGGGCTCCAGCGGCGGCTCGGCGGCGGCGGTGGCGAGCCGCATCGTACCCATCGCCCACGCCAATGACGGCGGCGGTTCGATCCGCATCCCGGCTTCCTGTTGCGGCGTCTTCGGCCTCAAGCCGTCACGCGGACGCACCCCGAACGGCCCGAAATTCGGCGAGGTCTGGGAAGGTTTCGCCACCGGGCATGCCGTTTCCATCTCCGTGCGCGACAATGCCGCAATGCTGGACGCCACCGCCGGTCCCGAGGTGGGCGCACCCTACGGCAACCCCACCCCCGCCCGGCCGTTTCTCGAGGAAGCTTCAGCCGCCCCTGGAAAACTCAAGATCGCCTACTTCACCAAAGTTGGCGACAAGACGATCCATCCGGATTGCGTCGAGGCGACGCTGGAGGCCGCCAAAATGTGCGAAGAACTTGGCCACCACGTCGAGGAAGCCGCGCCCAAGATAAACTTCGCGCAAGCCGAATGGGCCTTCCAATTCGCCGTTTCCGCCCATGCGGCGTCCATGCTGGATGTTATCGGCCAGATGACCGGCGCCAAGATCACGCGCGAGATGGTCGAGCCGGGCGTTTGGGGCTTCGGCGAACAGGGCCGCGCCGCCAGCGCCGCCGATCTTGCGTCGTCAAAAGGCATTGTCAACATGGTGACCCGGACGCTGGCCGGCTTCCTGATGCAGTACGACGTCGTGCTGACGCCGACGCTGGGGGCGCCGCCCAACCTGCTCGGCCATCACGACTCGATGACCCTCTCCACCGCCGAATACCTGAAACGGCTCTACGACTTCATCCCCTACACCTGGCTCCACAATCTGGCCGGTACGCCCGCCATGTCGGTGCCGCTGCACTGGAACAAGGCCGGACTGCCCATCGGCGTCCAGTTCGCCACCCGCTACGCCGGGGAAGCGACGCTCTATCGCCTGGCCGGCCAGTTGGAGCAGGCCAGGCCCTGGCGCAACAAGCTGCCGCCGCTGATTGCTTAGCCAAAGTGGATCCGCCGGGTGCGCCACCTTCCGTGCCCCAGGGATTGCAACGCCGACCGGTCAGCAATTGCCGCCCGAAGTCGAGCCGTATTTTCGGTATGAGGCTTCGAAGGCGCCGGTCTCGTTGCCTTTGGCGACAGCCATTCTGAGTTTGTCCGCCAGATGGGCGAACTTGGATATTTTGGCCATGCGCAGGTGGACGGCGATGACTTCGGCTTCGACCACATTGCCGATGTGATCGCGCCAATCGTCGGGGATGCCGGCGAAGGGCGCGCCTTCGTCGCGGAACCCGTCGAACACGATATCGCTGATGAAAATGCCGTCGACGCGATTGCGCAAAAGCATGCGGAACATCGATTCGCTGGTACCGGTCTCCAACGGCACGATGCCGTATTTGCCGCCAAATTTGCGGAAGAGGAAGCCGTTTGCGACAAAACCGATGGTCTTGCCCTTAAGATCGGCGAGGGACGATATCCCACTCTTTGCATTGGTGACGACGACTGTCCGGTTGCAGCCGACGATGCCGAGCGAGATCGTTTCCTTAAACTGCGGCATCGTTGCGCCGGAGAGAATGAGATCGCGCTCTCCCCGCACGACCGACCGCGTGGCGCGGGGAATGGAATCGATCTCCCACGCAAAGCGGATGCCGGATAGCGCCTCGAGCTTTCTCATGATTGAGGGGAACAGGCCTTTTATCTCTCCTTCGACCCGGTGGCCGAAAGGATAGAAATCGTAGACGGCAAACGTAGGCACATCGGCGGCGGCGGCCGGAAAGCCTCCGGTCAACATCAACAGACAGGCAGCTGCAAATCTCGCTGTCGGTTTCATTGCGCGTCACCAACGTGTGGCGTCCGCAGCCCCCGGAGCTTCCCCAAACCAGCTCCCTACACCGGACAATACACCGACATAATAGCGCCAACGGCAATGAAGTTGGGAAGATTCGCAATCGATTAGCGATGAATCCCGCCTAGTGTGAGTTGCGCGGCACCTCCGCACCGCGGCTGCCGACCAGAAAGTCGAGGTCGACGCCGGTATCGGCCTGCGTGACGTGATCGACATAAAGTTTCTGATAGCCGCCGGCCATGGGCGGTTCAGGCGGGCTCCAACTTTCGCGGCGTTTGGCCAACTCCTCGTCCGAAACGTCGAGATGCATGCGCCGGCCGGCGACGTCGAGCTCAATCATGTCGCCATCCCGCACCAAAGCCAGCACGCCGCCGACGGCGGCTTCGGGCGCCGTGTGCAGTACCACGGTGCCGTAGGCCGTGCCGCTCATGCGGGCGTCGGAAATGCGCACCATGTCGGTGATGCCTTTTTTGAGGATTTTTGACGGTAAACCCATATTACCGACCTCAGCCATGCCGGGATAACCGCGCGGGCCGCAATTCTTCAGCACCATGACGCAGGTCTCATCGATGTCGAGATCGGGATCGTCGTAGCGCGCCTTGTAATCGTCGATATCCTCGAACACCACGGCGCGCCCCGTATGCTGCATCAGTTCGGGCGTCGCCGCGGAGGGCTTGATGATGGCGCCGTTAGGCGACAGGTTGCCCCTGAGCACGGCGATGCCGCCGCTGGCCAGCAGCGGCGTGTCCAACGGCAGAATGACGTCCTCGTCGTAGTTGGGCGCGTCTTTGTTGTTGTCCCAAATCGTCTCGCCGTTGACCGTCACAGCATCCCGGTTGAGGAGGTCCGCCTCGCCCAGACGGCGGACAACGGCCGGAACGCCGCCGGCGTAATAGAAATCCTCCATCAGGTATTTGCCTGACGGCATCAGGTTGACGATGGTCGGCACGTCGCGTCCCGCCCGGTCCCAGTCGTCCAGGGTTAAATCGACGTCGAGCCGCCCAGCCAGGGCCAACAGGTGAACGACGGCGTTGGTCGAGCCGCCGATCGCGGCGTTGGTCCGGATGGCGTTTTCCATCGCCGCCTTGGTGACGACCTTCGACATGGTGAGGTCCTCGTGCACCATTTCGACGGCGCGCCGCCCCACCAGTTGCGCCAGACGCCAGCGCCGTGCGTCGGCGGCGGGAATGGCGGCATTGCCCGGCATGCCCATGCCGATGCTTTCCACCATCGACGCCATGGTGGAGGCCGTCCCCATGGTCATGCAGTGGCCGATGGAGCGGCCCATGCCGGCCTCGGCGTCCATGAAGTCCTCCAGGCTCATCTTGCCGGCCTTGACGTCCTCGCTGAAGCGCCAGACGTCAGTGCCGGAACCGATGTCCTCGCCGCGGAACTTACCGTTCAGCATCGGCCCGCCCGACAGCGCGATGGTCGGCAGATCGCAACTTGCCGCGCCCATCATCAGCGACGGCGTGGTCTTGTCGCAGCCCACCATGAGCACGACGCCGTCGATGGGATGCGCGCGGATAGCTTCCTCAACATCCATCGAGGCGAGATTGCGGAACAGCATGGCGGTCGGCCGCATGGTGGGCTCGCCCAGGGACGAGACCGGGAATTCGACGGGAAAGCCGCCCGCCTCGTAGACACCGCGCTTGATGCGTTCGGCGAGATCACGGAAGTGGGCATTGCAGGGCGTGAGGTCGGACCAGGTGTTGCAGATGCCGATCACCGGTCGGCCGTCGAACTCGTCGTCGGGCACACCTTGATTCTTCATCCAACTGCGGTGCAGAAAACCGTCCTTGTCGGCGGGGCCGAACCAGGCACGGGAGCGCAGGATTTTTTTGCCGTCTTTGCTCATCCAACAACCTCCGAGCGGTGGCCGCCGACGGGCCGATCAGGCATCCCGGTCGGCGATAAATTCGAGCACGCTCCTGCGTGCCTCCTTCAACAGGTGCCGCATGGTGCTACTAGCGGTTTCGGGGTCCTGCGCGATGATGGCGTCGAGCACGGCCTTGTGCTGCGGCAACGCGTTGGCCTTGAGCATCGCATTGGATGCGGCAAAGCTGGCCGCCAGCGCGGTTTCGATCATCGAGCCTAGCGAGCGCAACAGCTCGTTCCCGGTGGCGGCCAGGATCAACTGATGGAATCTGAGATCCGGTTCGATGCCGGCGGGCACGTCGTCGCCGGCTGCGACCATGCCCTCGTAGGCGGCATTGATGGCGGCGATCTGCGCCTCGTCCCGGTTGGCGGCGGCCATGGCGGCGGCGGCGGGTTCGACGATCTCGCGCACCTCGAACAGCATGTCGGTCGCCGGCACGTTAGGCCCGGCGGCGAATAGCCACGACAGGATATCGGGATCCAAGAGGTTCCAGTCCTCGCGCTGGCGCACCTTGGTGCCGGTCTTGGGACGCGATTCGACCAATCCCTTGGCGGCGAGAACCTTGATAGCCTCTCGCAGGGCGGTGCGGCTGACGCTGAGTTCGTTGCTGAGTTGCGATTCGTTGGGCAGGACCTGCCCCGGCGCCAGTTCACCTTGAAGGATACGCGCGCCGATATCATGCGCCACTTGGCCGTGCAGGCTGCGGCGGGAATAGGTCCGGATTTGCGTACTCGTCTCGTTCATCGCTCCCAATCATGCCTTTCCCGGCATTCCCGGCCCGACCTGACGTCGAGTTCTTATTGATCATCGCCCGGGTTTGACCAAGTATTCAGCCGAGTAGCTTGGCCATGAGCGACAATCATCATATTATATGCTCATATAGTGGGGCCCGCTCCGCACCGGAGTCAAGCACCAGACGCCGCCGCCAGGGGGGTGAAAATGGCCGTCACTCAGTACCAGTTCAAAACCGCCGCCGAAAAGTTCCACGATAACCTGGCGGCGATGCCCGTCGTCGCCATCCTCCGGGGCATCACGCCGCCGGAGGCATTGACCGTCGGGCGTGCCCTGATCGACGCCGGCATCCGCATTATCGAAGTACCGCTCAACTCTCCCAACGCACTGGATAGCGTGGAGTTACTGGCGGAGGCGTTCGGCGCCAACGCCACGATCGGAGCCGGCACGGCGCTGACCAGGGAACAGGTCGCCAAAGCCGCCAATATCGGCGGCCAGCTCGCCGTCAGCCCCAACACCGACCCGCAAATTATCAAGGCCGCCGTCGAATTCGGCATGGCCTCCATGCCGGGTTTCGCGACGCCGAGCGAGGCTTTCGCCGCCGTCGCCGCCGGGGCGCACGCGCTGAAACTCTTCCCCGCGGAGGGCTGCCCGCCCGCGATCCTCAAGGCCATGATGGCGGTACTGCCGGCCCAGGTGCCCGTGCTGGCCGTCGGCGGTGTCGACGAGCGCAACATGGCGGACTACTGGGCGGCGGGTGCGCGCGGCTTCGGCATCGGCTCGGCGCTCTATGCGCCGGACAGTCCCGTGGCCGAAATCACCGACCGCGCGGCAAGGTTGGTGGCCGAAATCGAACGCCTGCCCGAACGCCCTTAACGCTTGGCGAGGAACACTTCTCCGAAAACGGAGGCGCAGACCACGACGATGGCCAGCATTTGTACGGCAGTGATGTCCTGGCCCAGGATCAGGACCGCGAGACCGGCGGCGATCACGGGCTTGAGGAAGAAGAGGTAACTTCCGCGCGTAATGTCAGGCACGGCGGCCAGTCCGCCGATCCAAAGGAACTGTGTGATTGTGGTGTTCCAGAAAGCGATGACGAGCAGCGCAACCAGTCCGGCCGCCGGTAGTTCGCTCAGGCGTGACGGCGCCGCCCAAACCCCAAACGTCAGCCCAACCAGCAGCCAAAGCCCGATGCCGCCGATCATCATGGTGATGGCCGTGATGCGCAGGGCGCCGTATTCCGCCACGATGGGCCGGACCAGCACCGAATAGGCGGCGACGGCGGCGGCACAGGCGGTGGCCAGAAAGACGCCGAGGAGGTTTCCGCCAGATCCCGCCAGGCGTGCGAGGTAGCCGTCGGTAATCAACAGCGCGATGCCGACGACGGCGCAGATGCCGCTGACGGCCTTGGCCCGCGTAATGGGCTGGTGGTTGACCACCAGATTGGCGATGGCGACAAAGATCGGGATGGTCGTCACCGTCGTCGCTACCTGCGGCACGTTGGCGAAGTCGAGCGACCAGTGGAACACCAGGTACCCCACCGTAACGCCCAGCAGCGACAGCAGCAGGATCGACCAGAAATGGGTCTTCAGCGGGGCGGCGAGATCACGGCTGCCGGGAAACAGCAGCGCCAGGATGACCAGACCCAGCCCGCCCAACAGGAAACGCCAGACCGAAAGCTCCGGCCCAGCCACGCCAGACAGGACCGCCACGAACTCCGTCGAGGCATGACCCAGCACGCCGATAAAAACGGCGAGGTAGGCAAGCCCCGCATGGCGGTGCCAAAGCGCCATCTAGATGCCGCCCGCGAAGTCCAGCAACGCCTGGGTGAAGACGCCGGGCCTTTCGGCCGGCATCATGTGGGCGGCGTCGGCCATGTCGAGGCGCTGGGCGTGGGGCATGCGTGCCGTGCGTTCCGCGACGTCCGCTTCGACATAGAACAACCGGTCCTGCTGCCCGGTCATCACCAGCACCGGCAGGTCGATTTTCTCGTAGGGCAAATCCCAATCGGCGGTACCGCCACAGGCCAACAGCCGATGGTCGTTGTCGGTCGGCGTCAGTGCGGTATAGCCGCCCTCGCCCAGGAAATTGGGCCGCACCTCGGCCTGGAAATCCTCGTTGGTGATCAGCGGCATGAAAAGATCCCGCATCAGGTCGAGCCCGCCGATCTCGACGCAGCGCATCATGCCGTCGTTGATCCACTTGAGCCTGGGCCCGTCGCGCCGCAGCGTGTTGACGAAGACGATGCCGCTGACCTCGACGTCGTCCAGCCCGTCGAGCCAGGCCTGCACGGCGAACAAGCCGCCGATGGAAAGCCCCACCAAGACGGCGCGAGCCGGTTTCACGTGCTCCAATACGCGGGCGCTGTCCGCCGCCATTTGCGCCGCGTTGATTTGCACGTCATCCCCGATGGGACTACCCGCCTGGCCGCGGAAATTGAACGACAGGGTTCCATGACCCGCTGCCCGCAGCCCGTCCCCAATCTCCCCTTCCCACATGCCGGCATCTCCGGTCAGGGCGTTGAAGAACACGAAGGTCTTGCCGTCGGCGGCCGTCGGCGGTGTATGCGTGTAAGCGATGGCGTTGTTTGTATCGAATTCCAGAACGGACATGTCGCACTCCCCAAAAATTACCCGGAGTATTATGTCGTGTGTGCCCGCATACGCCAATTCCCGCCGTATGCGGAAGAGACATGGTTGGTATGACGGCGAGGCATGAGGTCTGAACCTGACGATGTCAATTGTTTACCACCCCATCAATCGTCATTCCCGCGAAAGCGGGAATCCAGGTGTTTGAACTCAAAAATAAGAAAATTGGATTCCCGCGTGCGCGGGAATGACGGGAGTGTGAAAACTCAAACAAACGCCTCGTGCCGTTCCTTTACCGTCTGGAGCACCTCGTCGGCGTCTTTTTTCCACCAATTCTCGGCCGAGAAGATTTCGCATTCGCAGAAGCCGTTGAAGCCGGTGGCTTCAACCCAACCTCGGATTTTGGGGATGTCGATGACGCCGTCCCCCATCATGCCGCGGTCGAGCAAAAGATCGCGGGTCGGCACCAGCCAGTCGCAGGTGTGGAAGGCAAGTACGCGGTTGCCGGCCCTGGCGATCTGGGCCTGGAGGTCAGGATCCCACCAGACGTGGTAGACGTCGACCGCCACACCGATGCCATCACCCAGGTCGTCGCAGATGTCGAGGGCCTGGCTCAAGATATTCACGCAGGCACGGTCGGCGGCGTACATGGGATGCAGCGGTTCGATGGCCAGCGGCAGGCCCACCTCGCGGGCGTATTCCAGGGTGGCGGCGATGCCGTCATGGACCTGCCGGCGGGCGTCGGCGATGTCCTTGGAATCACCCGGCAGACCGCCCACCACCAGCACGAGGCAGGCCGCCCCGATGGTCTTGGCGTCCTCGACGGCGCGGCGGTTGTCGTCGAGCGCGGCCTGGCGGCCCGCGTCGTCCTCGGCGGGAAACATGCCGCCTCGCGCCAGGCCGCTGACGTCAAGACCGGCGTCGGCGATGTGGCGGGCGGCCTTGTCTGCGCCCATTTCATCGAGTTTGTCTCGCCAGGGGGCAATACCGGGGATGCCGTGCCGGGCGCAGCCTTCAATGCATTGTTCCAGCGACCACTGTTCCTTGACGGTGGCGGTGTTGAGAGACAGACGCGCAAGATCCGCCATGGTCAGACGCCGATGCCGTGGGCGGCCATGACGATGTCGGCGCGGGCGCAGGCTTCCTCGGGATCGGCCAGCAACCCCGCCCTGTCAGCCAGGCGGAACAGTTCGCCCAGGTGTTGAGCCGAGCGCGCGCTCTCCTGTCCGCCGACCATCACGAAGTGCTCCTGGTGGCCGTTCAGATAAGCCATGAAGACGACGCCGGTTTTGTAGAATCGCGTCGGTGCTTTGAAAATGTGGCGCGACAACGGCACGGTGGGCGCCAGGATGTCGTGATAGGCCGCCATGTCCTGACGCGCCATGGCGCCGAGCGCCGCGCTGGCGGCCGGCGCGATGGCGTCGAAGATGCCCAACAGCGCGTCGGAGTAGCCTTCGTCGTCGCCGGCAATCAGGTCCGGGTAGTTGAAATCATCGCCTGTGTACATGCGCACACCCTCGGGCAGGCGGCGGCGCATGGAGATCTCCTTTTGATCGTCCAGCAGAGAAATTTTAATGCCGTCGATCTTGGCGGCATTGTCCTTGAGGATATCCAGACAAACGTCCATCGCCGCCAGGTGGTCGCCGTACCCCCAGTAGCCCTCCAGAGCCGGGTCGAACATCTCGCCCAGCCAGTGGATGATGACGGGGTCCTTCACCTGGCCGAGGATGCGGCCGTAGACGGTGGCGTAGTCGTCGGGCGATTTGGCCGCTGCTGCCAGGGCGCGGCTGGCCATGAGAATGATCCGCCCGCCCGCGGCTTCCACCGCCGCGCACTGTTCCTCGTAGGCTGCGATGACGTCGTCAATGCTCAACGATGGATCGGGCGCGATGTGGTCGGTGCCCGCGCCACAGGCGACCAGCGCCGCGCCGTCGAAATCGGCGGCCGCGGCGACGGATTGCCTGATCAGTTCGAGCGAGGTGGGCCAGTCGAGCCCCATGCCGCGCTGGGCCGTGTCCATGGCCTCGGCCACGCCCAGGCCGAGCGACCAGATGTGCCGCCGGTAGGCGATGGTGGCATCCCAATCGACGGCGGTTTCCAGCCAGGGATCGGCGTCCGAAAAAGGATCGGCCACGACGTGGGCCGCCGAATAGGCGATGCGGGTAAACTCGGCGCCGTTGACGGCAAAGTCGCGGGGCTCTCCCGCATCGTATTGCTCGACCGCGCCGTCGGCGGTGGGCAGGGCGACGCTCGCCATCGTCAGAGCTCCAGTTCCGGCACGTCGAGCCAGCGCCGTTCCGCCCAGCTCTGCATACCCAGTTCGGCGAGTTGCACGCCCTTGGCTCCGGACAGCAGATCATAGGACCAGGGGGCGTCCTCTTGGACGTGGCGGATGAACATCTCCCACTGGCTCTTGAAACCGTTGTCGAAAACCGCGTTGTCCGGCACCTCTTGCCATTGGTCGAAGAAATCGAGCTTTTGCGGCTCATCGGGATTCCAGACCGGCTTCGGCGTGTTCCAGCGCGCCTGGCTGCGGCAGGAGTGCAGCCCCGCCACCGCCGAGCCGTGCGTGCCGTCGACATGGAAAGTCACCAGATCGTCGCGGCGGACGCGAGTGCACCATGACGAATTGAGCTGGGCGATGATGCCGCCTTCGAGCTCGAAAGTGGCATAGGCCGCGTCGTCGGCATCGGCGTCGTAGCCGTCGCCATTCTCGTCCCAGCGCTTGGGGATGTGCGTCGCGCCCAGGCAACTCACCGCCTTGACGGGTGCGATGGTGTTGTCGAGCACGTAGCGCCAGTGGCACAGCATGTCGAGGATGATGCCGCCGCCGTCCGCTTTGCGGTAGTTCCAGGAGGGGCGCTGGGCTTCCTGCCAATCGCCCTCGAACACCCAGTAGCCGAATTCGCCGCGCACGCTCAGTATGCGGCCAAAGAAACCGGTGTCGCGCAAGCGCTTGAGCTTGAGCAGGCCAGGCAGCGACAGCTTGTCGTGCACGACGCCGTTTTTGACGCCCTTCTCCTTGGCGTAACGGGCGACGTCCAGGGCCACGTCCAGCGTCTCGGCTATGGGCTTCTCACAGTAGACGTCCTTGCCCGCATCCATCGCCCGCTTCAGAAGTTCGGCGCGCATCTGGGTGGTGCCGGCGTCAAAGAACATGGTGTCGTCCGGATTGGCCAGCGCAGCCTCGAGATCGGCGGTCCAGCGCTCCACGCCGTGGGCTTTGGCCAGTCGCTCGATCTTGTCGGCGTTGCGCCCCACCAGGATGGGATCGGGCATCACCCGGTCGCCGTTCTGCAGCACCACGCCGCCCTCTTCCCGGATCGCCAGGATCGAGCGTATGAGATGCTGGTTCATGCCCATGCGCCCAGTGACGCCGTGCATGATAAGGCCCAATCGAATGTCCGCCATCAGGTGAAGTCCTTTACCGTTAAGTCCATTTCGCGCATCGAATTCCAGTCGGGTTCCGTGCCTGTCGCAAAGCCGATGCCGTCGAGCGAGGTCAGGTCCAGGCGGCCGTCCTCGATATTGACGAAGGTCTCGCCGTTCTCATGCCGGTAGAGGCCGGGATGGGCGTCGGCGAAGGCCTTCTGCTCGCCGGCCGGGGCGCCCGCGCCGGTCATGCCGTGAACGTAGTGGTGGCCGTTGCGCTCGACGTGCTCGAGACCCAGGAGGTTTATCAGCGCCAGGTCCTGCTGCAGGCCGACGCCGCCTTGGATGGTAAGGTCCTCCGCCGACATGAAATAGGGGCCGAGTTCCGCCTTGTCGGTGCCCCGCTCCTCGTCCGTCCAGACCTGGCAGCGGGCGGTGTTCAGGATCGACTTGTAGAACCCCTTACAGGTCTTTGACGAAACGCCGCGGTAGCCACGCATGCGCGCCGTCGGGAAGGCATCGAAGTTGCCGTCCGATTCGTCGATAATGACGGGATAGCGCGCCGCAATCGGCGTGACGTCCTCGTTGAGCGCCGTGGCGCGTTTTATAGGCTGTTCGACGAACAGGATGGCCTGGCGGAACTTGTCGAGCGCCGGCGTCGCGTCCATCTCGTCCAGCAATTCGATGACGCCGGCGGCATCCTCGTACTGTTCGTTGCCGTCGAGCGACAAGCGGTAATCCCCGGCCAGCCGGTCCAAAACGTCCGCCACTGCCGACAACCGGTCGATATCGGCGTGCAAGTCACCGCCGACCTTGACCTTGAAGTAGCGGTGGCCATACGCCGTGACGATCTCTTCCAAGGTTTCCGGCAGGCCGTCGTCGACGCGGTCCGCCGCCGACTGATCGGCCGCCGTCAGAGGATCGATCATGCCGACGGTGTGGCGGGCGTGAACCGACTTTGACGGCTCGAGACTGCCGAGGAAGCGGGTGAGATCCAGTCCCGCCAGATCGGACGTCATGGAAAGATCGATGCCCGGCAAGTTGGTCTGGATGGCCCGATAGAACGACATATTGTGAATGCCGCAAATCGCATCCAGCACCGCCCGGTTCAACAGGGCCGGACCGTAAGTCGCCACCAGCGAATTCATGCCGCGCAAGCGCGCCGCCAGGACGTGCTCGTGATGGCAGGCGACCGGCAGGCCGTACGCCGTCGTCGTCCCGACCGCCAGAAAGGCGTCGCGCGACAACGACAGGGCTGTGCGCAACTGGTCGAAATTTTCCTCGTTGGTCAACGCTTCGTTCTTGTCGAACCACTTGGGCGCCAGCACCTCCGCCGACATGCCCCAGCCCGAGTGGCCGGCTTCGTCGCTGACGCGGATGCGGGCGAAGGCCTGGGGCGCCTCCCGCAAGGTGACGACGCCGAACCGGAAGGGCAGCCGCAGCACGACGTCGCGTTCATACAGTTCGATTTCCTCGACGCGGATTTTCGGGGCGGTCATCGGCCGGATCCTCCCGTTGAGCACAAGTAGCCGACGACGACGTCGACGGCGTGCTCAAGACGATCAGCCAAAGCCCGCTCGGTTGTCAACTTCCGACCGAAAATCGCCCCCAGGGTGGCCGCATTGGAAAGATAAAAATATCCCAGCCCGGCGATGGTGACATAGAGCTGCACCGGATCCACCTTGGCGCGGAAGACCCCTGCCGTCACGCCTCGTTCCAGCACTTCTGCGATGCGGTCGACCATGGGCGAATGCATGGCCTGGATACGTTCCGAGCGCTGGACATGGACCGCGCCGTATAGGTTTGCGTCGTTCAGCAGACTGATGAATTCGGGGTTTTCGAGGTAGTAGTTGAAAGTGTAGGTCACCAGCTTGCGGATGGCCTCGAGGGGTTCCAGGTCCTCCAGGTGAAGCTCCGCCTCATGGCCGCGGATCTGGGCGTAGGCCTCCTCCATGACGGCGGTGTAGAGGTCGTCCTTGTTGCCGAAATAGTGGTATAACATGCGCTTGTTGGCGCCGGCCCGCTCGGCAATGGCGTCGACGCGCGCCCCGCCCAGGCCCTTGGCCGCAAACTCGGCGGTCGCGGCCTTGAGGATCAGCGATTTGGTCTCATCGGGTTTGCGCCGCGCCACGTCCGTTCCATCCCGTTTTAGGTGCCAAATTCGACCGAATTCGAACAGGTAACCGTTTGGTTACTTTACCAGTACCCTGTTCGAAATAGCCTGTCAACGGCGATCCCTTTCTCAGCCAGATTATCCTAGTCAATGGCCCGGTATGGGCGTACAAGACGGGGGCGCGGAACCGCCGGTCTCCGCGCTGTTTTTTTGGGGGAATCGGCCATGTCCGATAGTGCTGAGATCAGGGACGACCGGCCCATGGCGGGCATCGGCTACATTGTCCTTTCGATGGCGACGATGGCGTCCCTCGACGCCGTCGCCAAGCACCTCGTGGCCACCCTGCCGGTGATGGAAATGCTGGCGCTGCGCGGCATCGTCATGTGTCTCATCCTGCTGGTCTGGTTGCCCAAGGCGGGCGGTTTGCGCCATCTCAGGACCGGCAAGCCCTGGGGCCACGTGCGGCGCACGGGCTATTCGCTGGCGGCACCGCTGCTGTTTTTCACCGCGATCCGCGACCTGCCGCTGGCCGACATTACGGTCCTGGTCTTCGGAGGCAGTTTTTTTATGACGGCGCTGTCGGTTCCCTTGCTGGGAGAGCGCGTCGGATTGTTTCGCTGGACGGCCATCGGCATCGGCTTTACCGGCGTCATCATCGCCGCCCAGCCGACCGGCGAGAACTTCGGCTTCATGACCTTCATCGCCATTTCCGCCAGTGTCGCCTACGCCATGTTGGTGATCGAAACCCGCCGCCTGGGTGGGTCGGAATCGGCCTACACCATGACGTTCTACACCACTTTCGGTGTCGCGGGCGCCATGTGCCTAGCCACGCCCTTCGTCTGGGTGCCCGTGGCGGCAGAATCATGGCCCTGGCTGATTGCCCTCGCGGTCCTGGCGCTGAGCGGCCACGTCCTGCTCGCCAAAGCCTTCATGCTGGCGCCGGTCAGCACCATCGCGCCTTTCGAGTACACCTCCCTGGTGTGGGCGGCGATCTTCGGCTACTACATCTTCGATGAAATCCCGGGCAGCAACGTCTGGCTGGGCGCCGCCATCATCATTGCCGCCGGCATTTTCATCGTCCAGCGCGAAGCCAAGCTGACGCGATCCAAAAAACCAACGCAGCCGACAATCGCCGACTGATCGTCTATTCTGGCCCCGACGACAATTCGGCTTAGTATTTTTTAGGACGTTCAAAGGGCGGGGATGGACGTGGGCTCAGTTGCGGCGAACATACCGAACGAGACGGCGATGTGGGTAACCTTTGCCGCCATCGGCACCGCCCTCGTGCTCTATGCCATCGAACGCATCGCCGTCGAAGTCACTTCCATCGTCATCATCTGCCTTTTGCTGGTCTATTTTTCGCTTTTCCCGATAGCCGATGCGGCGGGCGCAAACCTATTGGGTCCGGAGCGCCTGCTGGCGGGCTTCGCCAACCCCGCCCTGTTGACCGTGCTGGCGCTGCTGGTAATGGGCCAAGGCATGGTACGAACGGGTATCCTGGAGCGCGGGGCGCAATTCGTATTGCGTTTCGGCGACGGCAGTCCACTTATCCCCATCGCTATCGCCTTCGTCGCCGTGCTGGTTATCAGTGCTTTTCTCAACAACATCCCCGTGGTCGTCATCTTCATCCCCATCATGCAAACGCTGGCCACCAAACTGGGCCAGCACGAAAGCAAGATCATGATGGGTTTGAGTTTCGCCGCCGTGTTGGGCGGCATGACGACCCTGATCGGGTCCGGCACCAATCTGCTGGTGTCCGGCGCGCTCGTGAACCTCGGCGAACAGGGCTTCAGCTTTTTCAGCTTCACCGTCCCTGGACTGATGCTTGCAGGCGTGGGGTTGATCTACGTCATCTTCATCAATCCGCTTTTCCTGCCGGACCGAACCTCGCTCGCCAGCCGCATCCTGGCCCGGTCGAGCAAGTCTTTTTTCACCCAGATCGAGGTCGAATACGGCCACCGGCTGGTCGGCGCCGACGTCCACGGCAGTTTCATCGAAGGCCTACCGGGCTTGAGGATCAGGCGTATTCTGCGCGGCGACCGCACGCTGGTGCCGCCCTTCACGAATACCGTCGTGGAGCGCGGCGACCACCTGCTGGTGGTGGGCCAGCGGGCGGACCTGATCGAGGCCACGGCGACGGAACCCGAATTGCTGCAAGCGGCGACGGGCTTGGGCAAGATCGCCGCCAGCCAAGCCGAACCGACATTCCGCGAACGCTCGGTGGCCGAGGTCATGATCGCGCCCTATTCAAAGCTGATAGGCCGACATATCGGCCGGGCGGGATTTCAGCGCCGTTCACGCTGCAACGTTTTGGGCATCGAACGGCGCAATCAGGTCTACCGCAGCCGCATGTCCGAAGTGCCGCTGGAAGCCGGCGACGTGCTCCTGATCATGGGGCGGGACGACGACATCAAGGCCCTGCGCGCCGACAACGATGTCGTGTTGATGGAATGGTCGGCGGAAGCCCTTCCCCTGTTGCACGGCGCCAAGCGAGCGACGGCAGTGTTCTTCGGGGTCATCGCATTGGCAGCCTCCGGCGTCGTACCCATCGTCGTGGCGGCGCTGATCGGGGCCATCGCCATGATCCCGCTTGGCATTCTCACTGTGCGCGAAGCGTCCCGCGCCATCGACAGCAAGATCGTCACCATGATTCCCGCTGCCCTGGCGTTGGGCTTGGCCATGCAGGTCACCGGCGGCGCCGAGTTTCTCGCCCATCTCGTCGTTGCGGCCTTTGAGGATTTGGGCCCGACCGCGGTGCTGTCCGCCTTCTTCCTGCTCACCGCCGTGATGGCCAACATCATCAGTTCCAAGGCCTGCGCCGTGCTGTTCACGCCCATCGCCGTCGGCATCGCGCGGGAGATCGGCGTCGACCCCGTGATTTTCGCGGTGGCGGTCGTGTTCGCCGCCAACTGTGCCTTCGCCACGCCGATCGGCTATCAGACCAGCCTCCTCGTCATGGGACCAGGGCACTACCGCTTCGGCGATTTCGTCCGGGCTGGCGCGCCGCTGGTTATCCTGTTGTGGCTGGTCTTCACCTTTGCAGCCCCCTGGTATTATGGGCTATAGCGGATAAATGGCGGAAAACGCGAACATCGACATTGCCTGCTACGGAGCGGCCTTGATCGACATCATCGCCCATAGCCACGGGCCCTTGATGCCGGAAACATCCAACCCCGGCACGGTTTCCACCGGCGTCGGCGGCGTTGCCTTCAATGTCGCCTGCAATCTGTCGGCGTTGGGCTCGAATACGGCTTTGGTGACCGCACTTGGGGACGATGTCGAAGGTCGCTATCTGCGGGACTCCATGAATCACCACGGCGTTGACACTTCGTTTCTGCCGCCGCCGGATGGCCGCAGCACCGGCCGTTACGTCGCCGTTGAAAACGCTTATGGCGAACTGTCGGTCGCCATATCCGACACCACCGCGCTGGAACAATTGACCGCGCGCGAACTCCGGCCGCCGATGCAGGCGCTGGCGCAAGCCGGTCTGTGGTTTGTCGACGCCAACCTGTTGTCCGAGGTCATCCTCGCCATCGCCGTCAACAAGCCGCGCCCACCGCTGGCCGTCGATGCCGTTTCGGTCGCCAAAGCGGTGAGGCTGAAGGCCTCTCTCAAGGCGGCGGATTATCTTTTCTGCAACCTCTCCGAAGCAGGCGCCATCCTCGACAAGAAGTTCAGGCAGGCGGCCGAAGCCGTCGAGCTGTTCGCCGAGGCCGGCGTCGCCCACGCCGTCGTCACAGACGGACCGCGCCCCGTCGCCGTTTCGGATGGTGCGGAAGTCCATGAGATAAAGGTGCCGGCCGTCGAGGTTCATTCGGTCAACGGCGCCGGCGATTCTCTAATCGCAGCCACGCTGAACCGCATCCAAGCGGGCGACCCCCTGGCCGCCGCCGTCGAACGCGGTATCGAAACGGCCCGGCGCACCATCAATTCCAACTCCCCCTTCGTCGCATAGAAAAGTCCATGACAGCCAATTTCGAACAATATCTCGCTTATTCGGCGGAGGTGCGCGCCGCGCGGGACGAAGGCCGCCCGCTCGTCGCACTGGAGAGCACCATCGTCACCCACGGCATGCCCTGGCCGCAAAATGTCGAAACCGCGCGCAGCGTCGAAGCCGATATTCGGAGCGCCGGCGCCGTGCCCGCGACTGTCGCCGTGATCGACGGCATGATTCGCGTCGGCCTGGAAGACGAAACGCTTGTGGAACTGGCCCAGGCCGAAGGCGTAATGAAACTTTCGCGGGCCGATCTCGCACTGGTGGTCGCGGCCGGCCGTACGGGCTCGACCACCGTTGCCGCGACAATGATCTGCGCCCACCTCGCAGGAATCGAGGTCTTCGCCACCGGTGGCATCGGCGGCGTCCATCGCGGCGCGGAACTGAGTTTCGACGTTTCCGCCGACTTGGAGGAACTTGCCGCGACGCCTGTGCTCGTCGTGGCGGCCGGCGCCAAGGCCATCCTCGACATCGCCAAAACGCTGGAATACCTGGAAACCAAGGGCGTACCGGTGGTGGGCTACCGCACGGACGATTTTCCCGCCTTTTGGTCGTGTTCGTCCGGGCTGGCCGCGCCGTTGCGGCTGGACGACCCGGCGGAGATCGCGGAGGCCTTCCATGTTCGGCGCGAACTCGGCATGGCGGGCGGCATGCTGGTGGCCAATCCGATCCCGGCAAGCGACGAAATTCCCGCCACCGTAATCTCCCCCATCATCGAGCAAGCGTTGACACAAACCGATGGCGAAGGCGTGGCCGGAAAAGACGTGACCCCCTACGTTCTGGGCCGCATCTTCGAACTCACGGACGGCAGGAGCCTGAGCGCCAACGTCGCGTTGGTGCGAAACAACGCCCGCCTCGCCGCCGAAATCGCAATCAGGAGCAAGAAATCGTGACCGAACCGCAAATCCTCACTACCGTCGTCGGATCGTATCCCGTGCCCGACTGGCTGGCCGCCCACCCCACCGAGCAAGGCCTGATCGATGCCACGCGGGTGGTGCTGCACACGCAAGAGAAGGCCGGCATCGATGTGGTGTGCGACGGCGAACTTTACCGCTTCGACATCAACCATCCCGAAACCAACGGCATGATCGAGTATTTCACCCGCCCCATGGGCGGCATCCGCTCCGAGGTGACGTTCGAGGAACTGCTGGATTACCGCAGCCAACCCGGCATGGGCTTCCGCCGCCGCCCGCCGGGCATCGTCGACGGCCCCATCACCAGCGGCACGCTCGACCTGCCGGAAGCCTGCCGCCGCGCCGCGGGGCTGGCCACCAAACCGCTGAAATTCACCCTGACCGGCCCGCACATGTTGGCCAAGACACTGGTCAACAACCGCTATGACGACCTGCCCGCTCTGACGGACGCCATCGCCGACGTGCTGGCCGAACAAGTGCGCCATCTCGATGCCGACATCGTCCAGGTCGACGAGGCCAACTTGCCGGGCAGCCCCGATGAGTGGCAGTGGGCGTCGGACGCCATCAACAAAGTCCTCAATGCCGTCAAGACGACGCCCGCCGTGCATCTGTGTTTCGGCAACTACGGTGGCCAGAGCATCCAATCGGGCAGCTGGAAACAGCTGATGGACTACCTCAACAGCCTGCACACCGACCACATCGTGATGGAAATGGCCCACCGGCCCCTCGAAGAATTGGCCGCGTTCAAGGAACTGCGGCCCGAAATCGGCCTCGGCCTCGGCGTCGTCGACGTCAAGGCGACGGTGGTCGAAAGCGCCGACCAGGTCGCCCGCGCCATCGAACGGGCCGAGGACGCGCTGGGCCGGGGCCGGGTGCGCTACATCCACCCGGACTGCGGCTTCTGGATGCTCAAACGCTCCATTGCCGATGGCAAAATCAGAGCGCTGGTCGAGGGCCGGGATTTGTACGAGGGCCGGGCGTAATTAAATGGTGACAGGTACACTTTTTCTAAATTTGAAAAAGTGTACCTGTCACCATTTAATTACGCCTACTCCATGCCCAATAATTTGTAGATCCGCCGGGTGTAGACGCCGAACTTCTCGTGCGTTTTCATGTCGAGCGTGCGGGGATAGTCAAGTTCGATGGCGAAGTTGTCCGCCATGCGGGCGGGGCCCGACGTCAGCACGGCACAGCGGGAACCGAGAAGGACCGCTTCCTGGATAGAGTGCGTGACGAAGATGATGGTCTTCTTGCTTTCCGACCAGATGCGCAGCAGTTCGAGGTTCATCTTTTCCCGGGTCAGCGCGTCGAGCGCGCCGAACGGTTCGTCCATCAGGATCAGTTTGGGATCGTGCACCAACGCGCGGGCGATGGCGGCGCGTTGCTGCATGCCGCCTGAGAGCTCGTAGGGATAACTGTTCTCGAAGCCTTCCAAGCCGACCATCTGCAGCAAATCGCGGGCGCGTTCGCGGCTTTCAGCCATGGGCAGGCCAAGAATTTCGGCCGGCAGTAGGACGTTGTCGACGATCTTGCGCCACTTCAGAAGCAGCGATTGCTGGAACACCATGCCGACGTCGCGGCCGGCTTCGAAGGTGTTGCCGTTGCCGCCGATGCGGACGGTACCGTCGTTGTGGTCGTGCAGACCCGCAAGAATTTTCAGCACCGTCGTCTTGCCGCAGCCCGAGGGGCCGACGAGCGAAATCAGCTCCCCAATCTCGACATCCAGGGTAACATCCGAAACGGCTAGGAATTCCTGCCCCCGGCTGCGGTAGACCTTGCTGACCCCTTCTAGATGGATAAAAGGCTGGGTCATGCGCTGGTCTCCACCCGGGCGTCGGATTTGACGAAGATGCGCTCAAGCGCGATGACGATGCCGTAGAGCACGACGCCGACCAGGGTGATCATGAGGACGGCCATGAACATGGCAGGCGTGTCGAGATCGACCTGGACCTGCAGCATGAGGTAGCCGAGCCCTTCTTCCGAGGCGATGAATTCGCCGACGATGGCGCCGGCCACGGCCAGCACCACGGCCACCTTCATGCCGGAAAAAATGTAGGGCAGCGAGCCCGGCAGCTGGATCTTGGTGAATATCTGCCAGCGCGATCCGTTGAGCGAGCGCACCAGGTCGAGGAGATCGGGTTCGACCTCCTGCAGGCCGCGGGTCGTGGTGATCAGGATGGGCAGGAAGCAGATCGTGAAGGCGATGATGATGTTGGGACCCAAACCGTAGTCGAACCAGACGATGAACAGCGGACCCAGCGCCACTTTGGGGATCATGTTGAGGCTGACCACCAGCGGCATGAGGAATTCGGCGAACAACGTGAACCAGGAAAACAAGAGCGCCAGGCCGACGCCCACGACCACGGCCAGGATGTAGCCGCCGAACACCTCGCCCGCCGTGATCCACGTGTTGTGGACCCAGTTGTACTCGCCCCACAGCGCCAGCACGGTATCGGCCGGCGTCGGCATGACGTAAGCCGGTACCTCGCCCCAGACGACGAAGACGTGCCAGGCGACGACCACCAGCAGGTGGGCGATGATGATCAGCGCCCAGCGCCAGGCATGTTCTTGAACTTTGTTCATCGCTCTCGCCTTTATCTATCCCGTTGCATCAGGAAATCCGCTCGATAACGTCTTCATCGAATTTCCAGGCCGGGTCGTCGAAGTGTACGTCATCGGCGTAGTCGCAAGCTGTTCCCTGGATGGGATCATGTCAGCCACCTTTCGAGATTGGCCGCGACGAATTCATCGTCGGCCAGATCGCCGTGTTCGTCATACACCCTGTCGATCAACTCAGCCTGGCCGGAGCTCAATCCTTCCTGTGGATCGAGGCACCATATTCCTTCGAGCAATCCCTGACGGCGCATCACCTCGTGGCAGCCGGCAATACAGCCCGCGAAATCGTTGGCGACGTCGAAGAACGCCGCGTTGCAATCGGTGACCCGAGAATCGAGCGCCAACAAGCCGTCCTCGACGGCGCCGGTCCCGGCGGCGGCGTGGGCGCGGGCCAGCAGTTCGACGGCGGGTTTGACCCAGACGCTCCAGTGCCCCAGCAGACCGCCCTTGATGCGCACCGTCACCGCCCCGTCGCCGCGGCGGACGACAAACGGCGTGACCAGATCGAGCACGATGTGATCGTCGTTGCCGGTGTAGAGGGTCACGCGGTCCTCCGCCCCGGCCGCCACCACGCCCCGCACGACGTCGAGGGTGCGGTAGCGGTTGAAGGGCGCCATTTTAATGGCGATGACGTTGTCTATGGCGGCAAAGCGGCGCCAAAAATCCTCGCCCAGCAGAACCCCGCCGACGGCGGGCTGGAGGTAAAATCCGACCAAAGGGATTTCCGAGGCCACGGCCTGGCAATGGTCGATGATCTCGTCTTCGGAGCGGCCCTTGAAAGCCGCGAGGCTCAATAAGCCGGCGTGATAACCGAGCCCGACGGCGGTCCGGGCTTCGTCGGTTGCCTGGCCCGTCGGGCCGATGACGCCGGCGATCATGACAAGGGGATTTCCGCTCCAATTCCGCGCCGTCTTCGCCGCCAGGGACAACACCGGTTCATAAAGCCCATGATCGCGAATTTCGAATTGGGTGGTGTGGACGCCAACCGCCAATCCCCCGGCACCGGCGTCGACATAATAGCGCGTCAGCGCCTTTTGACGCCGTTCATCCAGCGATCGCGCACCGTCCAGGGCCAGCGGATGGGCGGGAATGACACACCCCTGCTGCAACAGCGTCAGCACGTCGTCGGGGATTTCACTGCGATGAAGGGCCATTCGGGGTTCCGCCCGTCAAAAGTAACCAATTAGTTATTTTTTGCCTTGCGCCGTCGGCTTTGTCAATTAATACTCTAATCCTTGGTCATTCGAAAATGTCCAACCAGGGAGGACAATCCATGATTCGCTCATTAAAACTCTTTGCCGCCGCCGCAACGGCAGTCGGCCTGATCGGCGCGGCCCAGGCCAGCGCCGCTCCGAAAATCGATTTTATCCTGAATTGGATCGCCGGCGGCGACCACGCGCCCTACTACTACGCCCAGAAGATGGGCTGGTACAAGGACGCCGGTCTCGATCTCAACATCCAGCAGGGCAAGGGCTCTTCCATGTCGGCCCAGCGAACCGGTGCAGGCAAGAACCAGATCGGCCTGGCCGATATGCCGCCCGTCTTCGCCGCCATCGCCAAGGGCGCCGACCTGGTGGCCGTCATGAACATCTACGCCAACAGCCCCTACGGCTTCTATTGGCTGAAAAGCTCGGGCATCAACGGGCCGAAGGATTTCGCCGGCAAGAAGATCGGCAACCCGCCCTGGGATGCCGCGCGCAAGATGTGGCCGGCTTTCGCCGCCAATGTTGGCATCGGCGAAAAATCGGTCAAATGGATCAACATCCAGCCCAACGCCAAGCTGTCGGCGTTGAAGGCAGGCTCGATCGACGTCACGACCTCGTTCTACAACATTCACCATATCTTCCAGAAACTGCTAGGCGCGGACATGGGGTATGTCTCGGGCAAAGCCCACGGCGTCAACCCCTACGGTAACTCGATCATCGTCAACGGCGAGTTCCTTAGGGCCAACAAGTCCGCGGTGGCAGCCTTCGTCAAGGTCAACCAGCGTGCCTTCCACGCCTGCGCCAAAGACGCGGCGCCTTGCATTGCCGCCCTGGTGGAAGCCAACAAGGGCCTGAAGGCCGCCAACGAAACGACGAACTGGGGCCTTGTGAAGGAACTGATGACCGACGCCACCTCGACCGGTGTCGGCCTCGGCTACATGGATGAGGCGCGGATGAATAAATCCTACGAAATATTCAAACCGTTCCTCGACAAGCCCTTCGACATGTCGAAGCACTTCAGCAACGAGTTCATCGACAAAAGCATCAAGATGCCGAAGTAGGCTTTATCTACCCTCATATGTGGGGACCGGGACGGGGACACGCCATCACGCGTGTCCCCGTTCCACGTTCAGCTCAACTCAGGACCGGCGATGGCAAACACGCGGGCGGGATCCTCGAACGGTTCAGTGCGGCCCTTGAGCATTCGGGTGAAGGGACGCTGAGGCGTAAATCCACGGGTTGCCAACCAGGCACCGAAGCCCTCGTGGTGATCGGCGACATCCATGTAGACCGGGCCCTCGACCGCGGATAGCGCGCGCTCGGCAAGGGCTGTCGCCACTTCCTCGTCAACAGCCACCAGCGGCCCGACCTGGCTGCTGTCACGGCCATCACGGCCCATGACGTAGCCGGCGATTTCACCGGTCAGGTCCAGCCTCGCCAACCAAGCACAGCCGGGCTGACGCTCCCTCAGATGGGCCAGGATTTGCCGCCGTTCGCCGCCGTACCGCGGTGCATCGAAATTGGCCACGGCATCCACGTCATCCGCCGCGATGGGGAGGATCGATATGCCCGCCGGTACGGCCAGCGGTGTTGCCCAGCGCGGGCTATCGCCGGCTTGCAGCCGCTGGATGGCGAAGATGTCCTCAAACCCCAAGGGACCATAGAGTTCCCTGCCGGCCGGCGTTGCGTCCAGTCCCGGTACGAGCCCCCTCGCTTCGACCTCGGCGATGCAATGGCGCAAAAGCTCGGTCGCGATGCCGCGGCGCTGGAAGTCCTCCGACACCAGCACCATGCTGATCCAGGCGAATTCATCGCCCTGCGGTAAAATCAGCGCCGAGGCCGCCAGGAGATCGTCGTCGTCGCGCAGGCCGAAGGCCGTCCCGGCCTCGATCATCAAACGCCAGTCGTCCTCGGTCTGGTTCCAACCCGCTTCCTCGGACAGCACGACGCCCTCCGCCGCCTGATAGGGTTTGAGGATGCCAAGCGGAAGGCCGGCTATTTCAACTCGGTCCACGTCAGTAGGTGCCATCGCGCGCTTCGTAGTGCGTTGGCTTGCCCAGGCTCGACCGGCCACGCCGCAGCCAGTCCGCCGTCCAGTCGACCATCCTCTCGACGCCGATGACCGGCGATCCGAACAGCGAGACCGACTTCGAGGTGTTGGTCAGCCAGGCGCTGGCGGCGGGTTCACCCGTCAAGTGGGGCTCGACACCGAAGCGTTCGGCGAACGAGCGCGCCAGCTCGGCCACCAGCAGGGTCTCCGGACCGGACACATTGATCGCGCCCATCGGCGACGTACAATGACGCAGGCATCTGAGCGCCTGTGAGATGGCATCGCCCTGCCAGATGATATTGACGTGCCCCATGCCGAGATCGATGGTCTCTCCAGCCAGCACTTTGGCGGCAACATCGTGCAGAACGCCGTAGCGCATATCGATGGCGTAGTTGAGCCGGAACATGATGCCCGCAGTGCCGTGCAGAGAAGAGAAGTATTCGAACATGCGCTCCCGCCCAAGGCAGGAATTGGCATATTCGCCGGCGGGCGGAATGGGCGGCGTTTCCTCGGTGGCGCCGCCCGAATCGATATCCACGAAGGGATAGACGCAGCCGGTGGAAAAAATCACGATGCGGCTGTCGGTGAAGGCCTGAGCAACGACGGTCGGTACATGGACATTCATGGCCCAGGTCAGTTCCTCGTTGCCTTGGGTACCGAACTTGCGCCCCGCCATGAACACGACGTTTTCAAGCTTGGGCAGTGCCGCGACGGCGTCCGGGTCGAGCAAATCACAGGCGATTGTCTCGACGCCCCAGGCTTCGAGCTTGCCGCGCACGTCCGCATCGCTGAAACGGGCGACGCCGACGACGCGTTTTTCAGGTGCGGCGCGTTTGGCCAGCCGGGCCAACGTCGGCCCCATCTTGCCGCCGACGCCGAGCACCATGATGTCGCCCTCCAAACCCGCCAGATCGTCGATCAACGCCTGGCTCGGCAGCGTCATGAAATCCTCAAGCGCCTCTTCATCCTCGAAGGCCTCCGGGGCCCCGTCCGCCGTCAGCAAATCCATCAAATTACCCTCAACTCGGTTCAGTCGATCTGTGACTTGTCCTTGTACATGACGCGATGACGCGTCGTCCGTACCCATTCCTCGATGTCTTCGAGCGATTGGTAGTTCGCCATGTCGTATTTCCCGAAGCTGGCGATTTCGCCAAATTCCTTTTTCCAGCGGTCATAAGGAGGCTTGGCGGGCGGGCCGAAACACATGATGTCGATGACCGACAGGTCCTCCGGCACGCCCAGCAACGGCTTCAGGTCGTTCTGGGCGTCCTCCTGGCCGATCGCCGTGACCCACCAGACCGCGTAGCCCAGCGCCGCCGCCGCGAGGTGCGCCGCCATGGTCGCCGAAGCCACCGACTGCAGCAGGATGCGTTCGGCGTTCTGATGGTACATGCGGTCGAGCTCCGAGCCGTCGTTGAGCACGGGAAAGGCGTTGACGTAGCGGAAGTCGGCAACGATGGCGATCAGGCCGGGCGCCGTCTTCATGCCACTGTAATTCGGTGTGGGAAATTTCATCTTCATCTTGGCCCGCCTGCTCGCCTCGGCCACGAAGTAATCGCCCAGGTCCGCTTTCGCCCGGCCGTCTTCAACCACGATGAAATGCCAGGGCTGGGCGTTGGCGCCCGACGGACTGTGGCGGGCCGCTTCAAGGATCATGCCGTAGTGTTCCGGCGGCACCACAAAATCGGGATCGAAGGCCCGGGATGTGCGCCGCGACAAGACGATTTCCATCAGCGTTTCATAGCGCGCCACGGCATCGTCGGTTCCGGGTACGGCAATCGCATGTTCGGTCATGACATCCTCTGGTTAGGCTAAGCGTCGTCGGATTGTAGCAGACGCCAGATTTTTTCCGACGTCAGCGGCAAGGAAAGTTCGGCGGCTGCGGACAGTCCGAGCGCGTCGAACACGGCATTGGCCGCCGCCGCCGGCGCGCCGATGCTGCCCAGTTCACCCACGCCTTTGACGCCGAGCCGGTTGTTGGGCGACGGACTGACCAGGCTAACGTGGTCGATCTCGGGCAGATCCTCGGCCCGTGGCACGACGTAGTCCATCCAGGAACCGCTGAGCAATTGCCCCGTATCCGGCGCATGAACAACGTCTTCCCACAATGCCTGTCCGATGCCCTGAACGATGCCGCCGTGCATCTGAGCCGCCACCAGGGCGGGATTGATCATGTTGCCGGCGTCGAGAACCGACGTGATCCGCTCAACGACGGCCTCTCCGGTTTCAGGATCGATCTCGACCTCGCAAATGATGCAGCCCTGCGGGAACGTCGCCTTCTGGTCCTCGAAGCGGGACTGGCCTTCGATACCGCCTTGCAAGTCTGCCGGCAATCCGTCGCCGGCGACGGCTTTGGCGGCCAACTCGTAAAGGCCGATCGCGCGGTCGGTGCCGCTGATGCGGTATGTGCCGTGCTCGAGTTCGATGTCGGCAACCGCCGCCTCCAAATAGTGGGCCGCCAGTTTGCGCCCTTTGTCGGCGGCCCGCTCGGCGGCGCGCGACAGCGTGGCCCCCGAGATCACGGTCGAGGACGAACCGCCGGTGCCGCCGCCCCTGGGCACCACGGCGGTATCGCCCTCGATGACACGGATCTCGGCGTAGGGTAGGTCGAATTCGGCGGCGACGAGTTGGGCGAATATGGTTTCATGTCCCTGCCCGCCGGTCTGGCCGCCGGCCAGGGCGCTGACGAAGCCGTCCGGGTGGACCTCGACGATGGCCTGTTCATCGGCGATGCCGCCGGTGCCGTGGACATAGAGGGATATGCCGATACCACGTTTGCGGCCCGATGCTTCGCTGGCCGCGCGCCGTGGGGCAAACCCCGACCAGTCGGCCTTGTCCAACGCCGCATCGTAGACCGCACCATAATCGCCGCTGTCGTACACCATGCCGACCGGCGTGGTGTATGGCATGGCTCTTTGAGGCAGCAGATTGAGCCGGCGCAATTCCATCGGATCGCGGCCGGTTTGGGCCGCCGCCACATCGACGACGCGTTCCAGCATGGTGGCCGGATCGACGGAGCCGGAACCGCGGAAGGCATCGACCGGCACGGTATTGGTGAAGGCACCGCGCACCCTCAGACTGATCGCGGGGATGGCGTACGACCCCGACACCACCCGCGCCATGCCGGTCGTCAGGATGCCCGGCCCGAAGGTCGAGAGATAGGCGCCCAGGTCGCCGACGGCGGATATTCTGAAAGCTGTGAACTTACCCTGCGCATCCAAGGCCAATTCCACCTTGGCGGATTGCGCTCGGGACTGAACGTCCGAGAGGAAGGCTTCGTTTCGGTCCTGCTCCCAGCGGATCGGACAGTTCAACGCCTCGGCCGCGAAGACCACCGCGGCGTGTTCGGGATAGGCGAAGAATTTGGGCCCGAAGCCGCCTCCGACGTCGCCGGTGACGACCCTGAGCCAGTCCTTGGGCTTGGTGAAAACCCGCTCGGCGATCAACATCTGGAGAAGATGGACGCCCTGAGAGGGGCAATAGAGCGTGATTCCGCCGTCCGTCGGCCTGGCGATGGCGACGCGGGTCTCGACGGCGGCGTAGTGGACCTTGTTGCCGATAAAATCCAACTCGGCCCGGTGATCGGCGGCGGCGAACGCGGCTTCGGCCTCCTCGCCGTTGCCCGCGCTCCAGTCGTAGCAGAGGTTTCCGGGCGCCTCGTCCCAGACCTGTGGAGCGTCTTTGCGCAACGCGGCATACTCGCCGATGGCGGCCGGACGTTCGGCATATTCGACATACACCGCATCCGCCGCCTCCCGTGCCCGCGCCGCCGTTGTCGCGATCACCATGGCGACGCTTTCGCCGACATAGCGGACGCGATCCTTCGCCAAAACGGGACGCGCCGGTTCAATCATCGCGGAACCGTCGCTACTGGTGACGGGGTTGATGGTCGGAATTGCCCCCAGGTAACTGGTATCCTCGGCGCTATAGATGGCGGCGACACCCGGCATCTGACAGGCTTCGGCCGGATCGAACAGCACGATATCGGCATGGGCATGGGGACTGCGCACGAAAGCCGCGAACATTTCGCCCTCAAAGCGCAGATTGGCGCTGAAAGTGCCGCGCCCGGTTAACAGGCGCTCGTCCTCAAGCCGTACGACCGGTTGGCCCACGCTGGTGTCGTTCATTTGCTGCTCCGGGAGGAACGATGGGTTGACGAACGCCTAGCTTGCCGCGAGCATCGGCAGCGATCAATGCTTAGTCCCCGTTTGGAGAGGAATTTCATGGCTGGCGACTTGAAAATTGCCATCGGCGGTTTCGGCGCTGTGGGACGGGAAGTCGCGCGGCGTCTCGACAAGGGGATACCTGGCCTCAAGCTGTCGGCGGTGTCGGCGCGTGACCTGAAAAAAGCCCAGGCCAACATGGTGGATTTCCGCGCGCCCGTGCCCGTCATCCCGATCGCCAAATTACCGGACGGCGCGGATCTTGTCATCGAAGCCCTGCCGGCCGCCTGCTTCCGGGAAATAGCGGAGGCGACGCTGAAGGCGGGCAAGATATTCATGCCTCTTTCCTGTGGCCAGCTTCTCGAGCACTGGGACGTTGTGGATCTGGCGACGACCTACGGCGGCCGGGTCATCGTTCCAACAGGGGCGTTGTTGGGCCTGGACGCCGTCCGAGCCGCCGCCGAGGGAGAGATATCCAGCGTGCGCATGGTCACACGCAAACCTCCCGGCGGCCTGAAAGGCGCGCCGTTCGTTGATGACAACGATATCGATCTCGACGCCGTGTCATCGCCCTTGAAGCTGTTCGAGGGATCGGCCAGGGAAGCGATCCCCGGTTTTCCTGCCAATCTCAATGTCGCCGTTGCGCTCAGCCTGGCGGGCGTCGGACCGGACAAGACGATGCTTGAAATCTGGGCCGACCCCACCATCAGCCGCAACAGCCACGAAATTCACGTCGATGCCGACTCCGCCCGATTTTCCTTGAAAATAGAAGGGGTTCCGACGGAAGAGAACCCACGCACCGGGAAAATCACCGCGCTGAGCACGGTCGCCTGTCTGCGCGGCCTGGTATCGGCGCTTAAGGTTGGAACCTAGTATTGAACAAGCTTCCGATCCGACATGGATTGGCGTTTGGTTGAATAAATCCTATTATCCATTGTCCGAACTAGGTGCTTCTTTGGGACCGCATTGAATCTCTGGAGGGGTTGCGGGTGGCGAAGAATTTGGATTCCGATAAGGCCGGCCGCCGGCTGGTGCTGGGGGTGGATGATGATCATATGATCATCTCATTCCTTTCCACCGTCGTCCGGGGTGAGAATTACGCATTCACCGGCGCCAAGAGCGCCGAAGAGGCGATGCCGATAATCATCCGAGACCGCCCGGACATGATATTTCTCGACATGCACATGCCGGGAAAGGATGGTGTCGAATTGTGCCGTGAAATCCGCGAAAAAATGACCGAATACCAGGCGCCGATCGTTTTCCTCACAGCCGATCATGAAGAGAAGGCGGTCAAGCAGGCCATTGCCGCCGGAGGCAACGATTACCTCGTAAAACCGGTGAGCCCGAACAGCGTGATGGAGCGGTTGAAACGCTGGCTGCCCGAAGGCGCACAGAAAAAGCCCTAATCCCCGAAACGCGTGGCCGCCCGTTCGATGGCGTCGACGCCGATGTCGTAATGGCGGTAGATATCGATGGTGTCACCGCTTTGGCCAAACTCGCGGATGCCCAGTGGCGCCACGGCATGGCCGCGAACGCCACCGATCCAGGCCAGCGATGCGGGATGTCCATCGATCACGGAAACGATCCGCGCGCCCGCCGCCAATGGTTCCATGAGGTCCTCGACGTGCGCCATACGCCCACCGTCGCTGCCGTGCAGGCGATCGCGTTCAAGGCGTTGCCAATCGTTGTAAAGCCGGTCGGTCGAGGTCACGACCAGCAGGCCCGTGCCGGGAGCCTTCCGTGACAAACGTTCATGGGCGGCTATCGCTTCGCCGGTAATGGCGCCACTGCAGACCAGCGCCATGTCCGAACCCGCGGCCGGTTCGTGCAGCCAGTAGCCCCCCAGAATGATCTGGCGCTTCAATTCGTCGTCAAGTTGACGGCTTGGCTGGTCGAGCGGCTTGGTGGAGAGCCGGAGATACACCGCGCCACCTTCCTCCTCGTCCTGCATGTGGTCGAACGACCAGCGCATGATTTCGGCCACCTCGTCGGCGAAGGCCGGTTCGAATGAAGTCAGGCCCGGTTGGCCGAGGCTGATCATCGGTGTCGAAATCGACTGATGAGCGCCACCCTCCGGCGCCAGCGAGACGCCCGACGGCGTGCCGACGACCATGAAGCGGGCGTCCTGGTAACAGGCGTAGTTCAGACTATCGAGACCGCGGGCGATGAAGGGATCGTACAACGTGCCGATGGGCAGCAGGCGAACGCCGAACAGGCTGTGCGACAGGCCGAATGCAGCAAGATTGAGAAATAGGTCGCTTTCGGCGATACCAAGTTCGATGTGTTGGCCGTCAGGCGAATGCACCCATTTCTGCGCCGACGGCACCTTGCGGTCACGGAATTCGTCGCCTTTCGCTTCGCGGGCGAACAAACCGCGCTGGTTGACCCAGCCGCCTAGATTTGTCGACACCGTTACGTCCGGCGAGGTGGTGACAATGCGGTCTGCCAGCACGCCGCCGGTCTTCGCCAGATCGTTTAGGATTCGCCCGAAAGCTTCCTGCGTTGATCCGCGTTCAACGTGTTCGAGCGCCAGCGCGCCGGGCACAGGCACCGGGGCTGCGGTTTTCTTCCTGTTCTCGTCGGCATTGAAGGGAACTGCCTTGAGGAAGGCGTCGAGCTCGTCTTCCTCCAAAGACAAGCCGGACGCCCGGTCCCATTCCTCGCCTGGCGCAATGCCGCATTCGCCACGGTATTGCTCCATCTGCGGATCGTTCATGATGCCGGCGTGGTTGTCCTTGTGCCCGGCCAGCGGCGTACCGTGCCCCTTGACCGTGTAGCAGATGAAGCAGGTCGGTTTGTCGTCGGGGACAGTTTCAAAGGCGTTCACCAGCGCTTCCATGCAGTGGCCGCCGAGGTCGGTCATGATCTCGTGCAGGCCCTCGTCGTCGAAGCTGTCGATCAGGGCATGGACCTCGGCATCGTCCGGCAGATCGGCTTTGATCTGCTGACGCCAGGCCGGGCCGCCCTGAAACGCCAAGGCGGAAAAAACGTCGTTCTCGCAATCGTTGAACCAGCGGCGCAAGGCCAGGCCACCGGGACGTTGGAAGGCTTCGTAAAGCTTGCGGCCGTATTTGACGGTGATCACATTCCAGCCCACCGCCCGGAAGAACCGTCCGATCAGGCGGAAGAGCTGTTCGTTGATCATGCCGTCCAAGCTCTGCCGGTTGTAATCGATCACCCACCAGACATCACGCAGGTCGTGCTTCCAGGTGTCCAGCAAAGCCTCATAAACGTTACCTTCATCCAACTCGGCGTCGCCAACCAGCGCCACCATGCGGCCCTGTTTCTGGTCCGCCGGCGTAAGCCCCTTGGCCGCGAGGTAATCCTGCGTCAGCGCGGCGAAGTTTGTCAGCGCCGCGCCCAGCCCGACCGAGCCGGTGGAGAAATCGACCTCCTCGCCGTCCTTGGTACGCGAGGGGTAGGATTGCGCCCCGCCCAACGCGCGGAAGTTCTTCAGGTTTTCCAGACTTTGCTTGCCGAACATGTAGTTCATGGCATGAAAAACCGGGCTGGCGTGGGGTTTCACGGCCACCCGGTCCTCGGGCCTCAAGACGCGGCCGTAAAGCGCGGTCATGATGGTTGAAATCGAGGCGCAACTCGCCTGGTGTCCGCCGACCTTGACACCGTCCCGGTTGGGCCGGATGTGATTGGCGTGGTGGACCATCCAGGAAGACAACCAGCGAACCTTGGTCTCGAGCGCATCGAGGACCACGAGTTCGTTGGCCGGAACCGGCGTCGCAGGCGCTATTTCCGGTAACTCCGCATGTGCGTCGGGCTTGGTTGAATTGTCGTTGGTGGCGCTCGTCAGAGGAAGTGTCATCAAAAGATCTCTTGATCGTCGGCAAGGCAGGTCGGGCCGCCCGGAATTGGCATAATATCAGCAGTATGCCTAAAAACAGACGGCAGATGGTTGCGAAAAATGCAAATTCAAGATAGTAAATTGGCAGAATCTGCTAATATCGAGTTATTCCATGGCATACGATCAAATCGACCGACGTATTATCCGCGAATTGCAGGCGGACGGGCGGCTTACCAACAACGAATTGTCGAAGAGGGTCAATCTTTCTCCCTCGCCCTGCCTGCGCAGGACCAAAAGGCTGGAGCAGGAAGGTCTGATCACCGGCTACACCGCCAATATAGATCAGGCGATGTACGGACTGCCGATCAGCACCTTCGTTTCGATCCGCTTGGAAAAGCAGAACGAGGAAAATCTGCGTGTCTTTGAGCGGGAAATCTCCAAGGTCGAAGAGGTCGTCGAGTGCTATTTAATGACCGGCGGCTTCGACTATCTCCTGCGCATCGTGACCGACAGCCTCAAGTCCTACGAAATGACGTTGAAGCGCAAGATCACCAATATCCCAGGCATAGCCTCCATCGAGTCGAGCTTCGCTCTGGACATCGTCAAACGCAGCAACATCTTCCCCAGCCTGTCACACTACGGCCACGAGGAAGCGCATTAGAGGGATTCGATTTCCGAGGTAACCGCGGCGATGGCGGAGGCAAGCTTGGGGTGGTGATCCTCGATGCTCGGCCAATCGGCGCTTTTGCCGGATTTCTCGAGATCGGCGCAAAGGTCGGCCAACACTTCTGCGCCGACCGATCGGGACGACGATTTAAGCTTGTGCGCCGCGGCGCCCAGGGCGGCGGCATCGCGGGAGTCGAAGGCGTCATTGATTTCACCGACGGTGGCCTCCGCAGGCGCCACGAAATCCAGTAGGATTTCCTTGATCAGTTCATCATCGTCACCGAAGGTTTCCCGCAAAAACTTAGGCTCAACGGCTTTTGGAACTGCATCAGGCGGCGACGCATCATCCGGCGTCGCGGGTTTTTGCGCGGTTGCTTCTGCCTTCTCCTCCACAACTTGGGACACGGCGTTCGGCATCCATTTTCTTAAAGCCGCCTTGAGGTCGTTCATGGCCAGCGGCTTCGAAAGATAGTCGTCCATGCCGGCGGCGATGCAGCGTTCAGCCTCGCCTTCAAGTGCGTTAGCCGTCACGGCGATGATCGGAGACCGCTTGCCGCTGCCCTCCTCGTCCGCCCGCACGGCGGCCGTCAGTTCGAACCCGTCCATGCGCGGCATGTGGCAATCCGTCAGCAATAGGGCGTAATCCTTGCCCCCCCACGCATCCAGCGCAAATTTGCCGTCGTCCGCCATTTCACAGGTATAGCCGAGTTTGGTCAGTTGCCGGCCGATCACCTGTTGGTTGGTCATGTTGTCTTCCGCTAGCAGGATCAGCGTCCCCTGGGCCAGCGCATCCTCAACCGACAAAGCCACGACGTCTTGCGAAACCCCGTCATCGATATCCGGTTTGACCAGCGGACTGGCGCGTCCCGCGGCGACGGCGACGGCGTTGACGAACGGCATGTGCCTCAAGGGATTGCCGTCCAGCGTGACGCAATCGCCTTTTTCAATCCGGGCACTGCGCCTTTGGCCCTGGGAAAGCACAACGAAGGTTCGCCCCGCTGCGGCAAACCGCTTCATGGCGGCTTGTTGACGTTCCGTGTTCAGGCCGAGGTCGAGCACCACGACGTCGATGACGTCGCCGGCTTTCGCGAGGCGATCGGCTGCATCGTCTTCGGAGGCCGCGGCTTCGGCCTCGACCGACCAATGGCGCAGGTACCGCACCATCGAATCGCGTAACGTGTCGACGTCCGAGACGCACAAGGCGCGGACCCCGGACAAATCGGCGTCTTCAGTTTGAGCGGCATCCTGATCGGCCAATCTCAGGAGAATTTCGACGGCAAATGTGGAGCCCGAACCGATCCGGCTTTCGACCGTGATTTCACCGCCCATCAGGTCGGTCAACCGTTTACAGATAGCCAAGCCCAGGCCGGTGCCGCCGAAACGGCGCGTCGTCGAGCTCTCGGCCTGCGAAAACGCTTCGAAAAGCTTGCCCTGCGCCTCCTCCGTTATGCCGATACCCTGGTCGATCACCGATATCTTGATGCGGACAGGATCGGCTTCAAGATCGACGGCATCTGCCCGGACGACAACCTCGCCTTCTTCCGAAAACTTCACCGCATTACCGGTCAGATTGAAGACGATCTGGCGCAATCTAACCGGGTCGCCGAGCAGCGTTTGGGGAATGTCGGGGTCAACGAAGGTGATGATCCGCGCGCCCTTGCGGCTGGCGTTGGGTGACATCGTCGCCGCGGCACCTTCCAAGACGTCGTTGAGCGACATTGGAATGCTCTCGATATCGAGCTTGCCGGCCTCGATCTTCGAGAAATCGAGAATATCGTTGATGATCGTCAGCAACGAATTCCCGGAATCCCGGACGGTATCCAGCATGATCCGCTGATCGGCGTCCAACTCGGATTGTGACAGAAGATCCGCCATGCCGACGATGCCGTTCATCGGCGTTCGGATTTCGTGGCTCATCGAGGCCAGGAAATCCGCCTTCGCCTGGCTGGCGGCCTCGGCCGCATCGCGCGCGGTGCGGAGTTCCTGTTCTGCCTCCTTCCGGGCGGTCACATCCTCCTTGATCGCGACGAAATTAGTAATTTCGCCGTTCTCTCCCAGAAGGGGCGACAGCGCAATATCCTCCCAATAGGGCTCGCCTGATTTCTTGCGATTGAGATATTCACCCTGCCACACCTGCCCGCCCTTGATGGTGTCCCACAAATCGGTATAGGTGTCCTCGTCGAGCACGCCGGGTTTCAGTATCCGGAACGGATAACCGACGACGTCCTCGGGCGTATAACCGCTGGCCCGGACAAACGCCGGATTGACGTATTCGATGAGGCCCTCGGGATCGGTGATGACGATCGCCGCGGAGCTCTGTTCGACCGCCGCCGACAATTTGCTGATTTGTGTTTCGGCGAGCTTGCGTTCGGTGATGTCGGCGTAGGTGCTGACGAAGCCGCCGCCCGGGATGGGGCCGCCCCGGACTTCGATATGACGGCCATCGGGGCGTTGGCGTTCGAACGCATGCATCTCGAACTTCCGCGCCCGTTCGACCTGCATCTGCACGTCGAATTCCGGATCATTCCGGCTGAACTCGCCGTGTTCAACGTCGTACTCCATGAACTCGGCGAAATCCGTGCCGACAGAGGCCAGTTCGGTCGGATACCCCCTGATGTCGAGAAACACGTCATTCCAGGCAATCAGTTTGAGGTCCCTGTCGAAGGCGACGACGCCCTGGGTCATGGCGCTCAGCACGCCTTGCAACAGGTTGGTCCGCTCCTCCAAGGTGCGTTCGGCGATTTTCAATTCCGTGATATCGGTACGGATGCTGACGGTCTCGCCGTTGGCCGTGCGGAAGTCGTTGATTAATATCCAGCGATCTTCCAGCTCCTGGACCGTGCCCTTGTTGAGAGCGCGGTGTGACTCCAATCTGCCTTCGACCCATTCTTCAACGGTCTGGCCGTAGCGCTCGTTGACCCGGGTCAATTCGCAGCCCTTGGCCAGAATATCCCTGAACTTGGCACCCTGGACCATAAGGTCCGCCGCTTCGGGATACATCTCCGCGTAGCGCCGGTTGTTTATGACCAGGCGTTCATTGGCGTCATAGATCACGAAACCGACCTCAAGCGCTTCGATGGCGTCGCGCATGCGTTGGCGCTCTCGCTCGGCCGAATCCTTGGCAGCGACAATTTCCGCCGTCGCCTCCTCGACGCGGCGGCTGATCTCTTCGTTCCGCTGCAGCAGGAATCCGATAAAGAAGGCGGCGACCAGAACCCCGCCGACACCGGTGATCAGCATGAAATTTGCCAATTCGTGTTCCGGTCCGCCGGAAAACCGGTTGTCCGCAAGCCAGGTGATGGAGAGCTCGGCGCCGGCGCTGACGGTCCGGGTGGTGACCTCGTGCAGGGTGCCTTGACGCGGTGTCTGGATCACGCTCTGGTCCTTACCCAGGTCACTCAAGGCCGGAAAACGGGCTGTCAATTCAAGCGCCAAGCCGGGCGGGACATGGAGATCGAACAGGCCTTTGACCAGTGCGTCGTAGTTGACCAACCCCACCACAACCGCATCGCCGGTCGAATCGAAGGTAGACAGCGCCACAGGAGAAACGGTGTTGGCGTCGTCGTTGTTCCCGATCGGCGGACCGATAATGAACTCACCGGGACGGGAATGGGCCACGTTCAGCGTCGACAACAATGCCGGCCAATCCTCCAGTATGGCATCGTGGGATAAAACGCCTGAGAGGTCCGATGTGAATGCGACCTGCCATCCCGCGTCCGTGCCCTCGCCAACCGGGCGGTACATGGCGGCAGCATCCAGGAAGAAAGCCGTGGCACGGGCCTCCAAGCCGTCGAACGCGTTCAGAAACTCCGATTCAGTGACGCTCTCGGAGTTTTCCGAAAGCGCCGCCAAGCCCGACAACGGCGCGTAACTTTCCTCCAGCCACCCCAACAAGGTGCCAGACAGCCATTGCGCCACCTGATTACCTTCTGCTTCCCAACTGCTTTTTGCATCCGCCTTGAACACCTCGCTGACGGTGTAGACGCCGAAAAATCCGGCAAGCGCGGCAAACAGGAGAATTATTCCGCGAAAGCCCGTCATCGCCGCCCTGTCCGGTTCCGTTTGCGTCGCGGTCGGTTCATCGGCGAACTACCAATTGTTGACGCTGAAGATGGGCCTAAAACCACGTGGGGGCAGACTGGTGTCCACGTCGAACGTCTTGATGTTGCTGCGGTCCACGACGACGACCTTCGGGGCGACATGTTTGAGAAACGGTTTCTTTTCCAGCGCGCGGACCGCCAGGTCGACGGAAATCCTTGCCTGGATCGCTTGCAAATCTGTCGGTGCGGCAAGCACCGCCCCGCGCCTTATGCCCCTGTGAACCCCAGGACCGTAATAGTACGCCAGCACCTTGATTTTTTTCGAGAGCCGCTTGCGCCGCAACAGTTCGACCGCGGCGTCCGCAGTCACCGTCGTGCCGACAATGTAGTCCAAGTTTTCGTGTTCCTCCAAAGCAGCAGCCACGAGGCGGCCTTGCGTGGCCCGGCCTGTGTCACCCTTGGCGCTCGTGATTATCTTGATCGGGCTTCCTTCCAAGCCTGTCCGAAATCCGCGATCCCCCTGGTCGACCCAACCGGTGTCGGATCGTCACCATGAAGCTCTCGGATGTACTTTGCGGCTGCGAGGCCGGGATCGAAATAATTGACGGCGGCCTTGGCTGTGATTTTGACTGAAGAGATTCCGTTGATCAGGTCGATAACGGGTTTTCCGTCGGCAACGATTTGCTCCACCAAGTCGTTCAGACCGTCGGCGCTGATGCCGGCAATTATCAGGCTTTCAGCACCGCTCGCCATGCATTCCAAAATCTGTTTGCGTTGAACGTCCAGATGATTGTAGCCGCCCGCCTCGACCAGCCGCAGCCCAACCCCAAGGCGTCTCGCTTCATCGATCAAAGCAAAATTGACCGTGCTCCAGTAGGGGTCCTTGAGATGGGGAATGGAAACGCAAATCCGCCAGGCTTTTTGCGCCTTGTCCAAGGCTACGTAGGGCTCTACCCGTCGCTTGAGCTCGGTGTTGAAGGGCGGATCCCATACATCGACTTCAAGCGGATACCATTTGTCCTTGGCGATCACGCCATCGCCCGTCGTCAATATCGCCATGGAGAAAGAGAACTGCCACCGTTCCGGCGCGCTCGATTTTCCGGGTGAATTCCGTCATCGCTGCAAACATACTGCACCCCGTCAAGTGTCCGGTTCACCGATGTAACAATTAGTTAGAACAGATATTGCGCCTGGCAACCAATATGCACAATCCCCAAACAGTGGCCTGGTGCCGGTCAAATAATGCCCTTGGGGAAGATTTTTTGGGCAACCCTGAGATAGCCGATTAGTTTTGGGCAACCTGGGGCGGGGCCTGCTATGTTTCTTATTCGCATTTCAGTGATTTGTAGGTTTTTGCCAGGTACCATTGATGACGAGCCGCAAGGCCCCCACCAAAAACTACGCACGGTTGACCAAGGCTCAGCTTATTAAGGAGCTCGCCGCAGCCCGGGCCGAATCCCCGAATCCGCAATCCGACGGCAGCCAACCGGACTCCAGCCCCGGCGGAAGCGAGGGTATCTACCGCGCCATCGTGGAGGCCACCAGCGAGGGCGTCTGGGTGACGGATTTGGAGCGGCGAACCACCTTCGTCAATCAGCGATTGGCCGATATGCTTGGCTGCCGTCCTGTCGACATGATCGGAAAACCGGCAGCCGACTTCGTTCCCCCTGACTACCACGCCCAACTTGGGCGCAATTTGGACCTCCGTGCACAGGGAATCTCCGGTCAGTCCGAGTATCGGCTTCAGCGCCAGGACAAGACTTTTTTTTGGGTGCTTGCGAATTCGTCGCCCTTGCTTGACGAACGCGGCGATGTTGTTGGTGCGCTGGTGACGGTAGCCGACATCACCGAGCAAAAGTCAGCCCAGGACGCCATAAGCGAAAGCGAGGAGCGATATCGCAAGCTAACAGAGGGCTCAATTCAGGGCATCGGAATACTGCAGGACGACCGGGTGGTTTTCGTCAATCCCGCGTTCGCCGATCTCCTCGGCTACGAACCCGACGAAATCATCGGCCGCGCCGTCAACGAGTTCGTCGCGCCGTCATTCCAGGATGTGGTGAACGACCGCCGCCGAGACCGTTTGAGCGGCGGTGACGCGGTATCCATGTATGAAATGCTGGTTCTGCATAAAAGCGGCAGAGAGATTTGGGTCGATCAACTGGCCCAGGTCGTTCAGTGGGACGGCAAGCCGGCCGTGCAGGTCTCGGTTGTCGATATATCCGCGCGCATTGCCGCTCTTGAAGCCCTGAAGGAAAGCGAAGAACGCTTCCGGGACTTTGCCGCATCGGCTTCGGATTGGCTGTGGGAGACGGATACCGAAGGGCGGATCAGGTGGGAATCCGAAAATCCCGAAATTAATCCGGGCATCCCCCTCCGTCGCATTGAAGGCTTGCCAAGGCAGGAAATCGCCGGAAGCCTCATGTTGGAAAAGGCGTGGGCTCCCTACCAGCAGGCCATCGATGAACACCGCGACATTCGGGATTTCGAGTACAGCTACGCCAACCCCAATGGCGATATCCGCTTTGCCCGCGTCAACGGCAAGGCCCTTTTCGATGCTACCGGATCGTTCATTGGCCACCGCGGCGTCGCCACGGATATCACGAAACGCAAACTCGACGAAGAACGCCTCGATCGCCTGGCCGCAGCCATGGACCAAATTACCGAGATGGTCGCCTTGTATGACGACCAGGATCGCCTTGTTACCTTCAACAAACCTTTCAAGGAGGACAACCGCCGCATCGCAGACCTTGTCGTGCCGGGTACGACTTTTGAAGAACTCGCAAGGGCCGCAGCCGCCAGGGGCCTGACCCCCGTGGCACGGGAAGGCAACCGGGATTGGCTGACCGAACGGCTGGATCGCCACCGCAATCCAGCGGGCGCGTTTCAACTTCAAAGGTCGGGGGGCGGTTGGGACCTCATTCACGAACAACGTCTCGCCGATGGAGGTATTGTGACGGTTGTCTCGGACATCACGCCGCAAAAGCGGGCTGAAGAGTCTCTGCGGGAAAGCGAAAACCGCTTCAGGCTGCTCTTCGACAACGCCGAAATTTCGATTTGGGACGAAGATTTTACCGGCGCAATGAGGGAGCTTTCGAAATTACGCGCCCAGGGGGTCACGGATCTTCAGACCTACCTGACGGATCACCTTGATGAAGCCTTCCGCATCGCCGCCCTGGTTCAAATCAACGACGTCAACGAGGCCACCCTGGCGCTCTACGGCGTGGCGACAAAGGATGATTTCATCGAATCGCTCGACGGCATCATGACCGAGGAGTCGATCTTCGTTTTTATCGGCGTCCTCACTGCAATGTGGAACGGCGATCCATATTTTTCGACCGAGGTTTCACATAAGACCTTTGACGGCCGGGACATAACGGTAATCGTCTCGGTGCCGATACCACGCGACGCGGAGGAATACGATCATGTGCCGGTGTGCGTACTCGACATTACGGAGCAAAAACAAGCGGAATTGGAAATCGTTGCGGCGAAAGAGGAGGCCGAATACGCCAACCGGACGAAATCGGAATTTCTCGCCAACATGAGCCACGAACTGCGAACACCGCTCAATGCCATTTTGGGTTTCGCGCAAATCATCCGGGATCAGACTTTCGGCGGCGGCGCCAAGGACCGCTACATCGACTATGCCGGCGATATCCACGGCAGCGGTGAACACCTTCTGGAAATAATCAACGACCTTCTGGACCTGTCAAAAATCGAAGCCGGCAAGGCGGAAATCAACGAAATCGTATTCCCTGTCGACCATGCCATCCAGGATTGTGTTTCCCTCGTCGCCGGGCGGGCCAGTGAGTCGGGGCTCTTGCTGAACGCGGAACACGCTGGGGATTATTTGGAAATCCTGGCGGACGAGCGCATGTTCAAGCAGATGCTCCTGAACCTTCTCTCCAACGCCATCAAGTTCACCAAACCGGACGGACAAATCGAAATCGGAGTCCGCCATGAGGAAGACGGTAGTCTCGATATCAGCGTATCGGACACGGGGATTGGGATCGAAGAGGAGGATATTCCGCTGGTGCTGTCGCCGTTCGGTCAGATCGCCAACGTCCTGACCAGGGATCACGTTGGGACTGGCCTGGGATTGCCCCTGGTGTCTTCCCTTGCCGAACTCCATGGCGGCAAACTAACGCTTGAGAGCAATTTTGGCGTCGGCACAAGAGCAACGGTCTGGTTTCCGCCAGAAAGAGTGTTTACCTCGTCATCAACCTTACCGGACCCGGTTTAGGTTCGATGGGGGCAAATCGATTCCGGCGGAAAAATCCGCCTGAAAATCGGCACTCGCCACCACGCAAGACTTGCCATCGCGGGCCGAACCGTGGACATTGCCGCCCGGACCCCATCCGCAAACGATGAAAGACACCATTCATGAACAAAATCGACCTGAACGGCCGTAAGGCCATCATCACCGGCGGCGCGCGGGGGATCGGCAAGGGCGTGGCCGAACGCTTCCTCAATTCGGGTGCGGCGGTCGCTCTGTGGGACCTCGACACCGATCAGGCCCAGGCCACGGCAACCGAACTCGGCAGCCTCGGCACCGCCATCGGCGTCGGCGTCGACCACACCGACGAAGCGTCCGTGGCGTCTGCGCTGGCCGAGACCGAAAGCGGCATCGGCCCCGTCGACATCCTGGTCAACAGCGCCGGCATCGCGGGGGCCAACAAGAAAGTCTGGGAGTATACGCCTGAGGAATGGCGCCAGGTCATCGACGTCGACCTGGTTGGCCCTTTCATGTGCTGCCGCGCGGTGGTGCCAGGCATGATGGAGCGCGACTACGGCCGCATCGTCAACATCTCCTCGGTCGCCGGCAAGGAAGGCAACCCCAACGCCTCCCACTACAGTTCCGCCAAGGCGGGCCTGCTGGGCCTGACCAAATCGCTGGGCAAGGAACTGGCGCATACCGGGATCACCGTCAACGCCATCACGCCGGCGACGGTCGGCACCGAAATGCTCAACGACTGCACCCAGGAGCACATCGACTACATGCTGTCCAAGATCCCCATGGCGCGCTTCGGCAAGGTCGAGGAAATGGCGGCGATCATCGCCTGGCTGGCCAGCGAGGACTGCTCCTTCTCCACCGGCGCCACCTTCGACATGTCGGGCGGACGGGCGACCTACTGATCGGCAGACGCCGTATGGCTGGACGCTAATTCAATACCCATATAGATTGCGCCCGATCCTTTTTCCGGTTCGGGCGCATTCTTTTTGACCAACCCATCCCCATCTCGCGGCGGCAGCGGCGGCGCTTTCGGCAGCGGCGATTTCTACGTTATCGCGGTGGCGATCGTCTGGGGCGTCAACTTTCCCATCGCCAAGCAGGTGCTGGGCGTGCTCGATCCCATCGTCTTTTCCTCGATCCGCTATCTCACCGGCGGTCTGCTGCTGTTCGCGGTGATGGCCATGCGCGGCGACAGTCTGCGTTTTGCCCGCAGCGATATCCTGCCGCTGACCGGCCTGGGTCTCCTCGGCATCACCATTTTCCAGGGTCTGTGGGCGTATGGCCTGGACCTGACGACGGCGCCCAAGGCGGCCATCCTGGTCGCCACGGCGCCAATTTTCGGCGCCTTGCTGGCCGGGTTTTCGGGCCATTGGCCGTCGTTCAAGGCCTGGCTCGGCATTTTCGTCTCGTTCGCCGGCGTTGCGGTTGTGATCAACGGCAGCGTGACGGAATTCACGGTCGGCGGCGGCACGCTGACCGGCGATATCCTGATGATGGGAGGGTCCGTCGTCTGGGCGCTCTATTCGGCGCTGGCCGGCAGGTTCGTCAATCGTCTGGGCGCGCTCAAGGTAACGGCCTTCGGCATGGTCGCGGGCGCCATCGCGCTAACCCTGCTGGCGGCGCCGGTCATGGCGGATCAGCGCTGGCAGGAGATGACGGCCGGACTGTGGTCCGCCACGGCGTTCTCCACCGTTTTCGCCGCCGCCATCGCTTTCGTCTGGTGGTACAAGGGCCTGGCGGTATTGGGCGTCACCCGCGCCATGGTCTATTCCTATCTCATCCCCATTGTGGCTATCATTGTCTCGGTCGCCGCCTTCGGCGCCGATTTCAATTTTGTCCAAATCATCGCGTCCCTTGTCGTCCTCGCCGGCGTGCAGGTGACGCGGACCAGCTAGGGAAAGCCCGAAATGCTCGACGACCAGACAGCGACCCGGATCATGAAAGCCGTCGACGACGGCTTCGACGAGCAAACCGACTTCACCGCCGAACTGGTCAAGTTTCCCTCCGTGCGCGGAGCCGAACAGACGGCCCAGGATTTCATGGCCGAGCAGCTGCGGGAGCGCGGCTACGGCGTCGACCGCTGGAAGGTGAACATCGACGACATCGCCCACCTGCCCGGCTTCTCCCCCGTCCACGTCAATTACGACAACGCCTACAACACGGTCGGCACCCATCGTTCGAATGCGTCGACGGGCCGGTCGCTGATCCTCAACGGCCACATCGACGTGGTGCCGGTGGGACCGCTCGAGATGTGGACGACGCCGCCGTTCGAGCCGCGTATCGAGGAAGGCTGGATGTATGGCCGGGGTGCGGGCGACATGAAGGCCGGCATCGGCGAATGCGTCTACGCGCTGGACGCCCTCAAGCGGCTGGGTTACGTCCCCGCCGCGGACGTCCACATCCAGTCCGTCATCGAGGAAGAATGCACCGGCAACGGCGCGCTGGCCTGTCTGGCGCGCGGTTATAAGGCTGACGCCGCCCTCATCCCAGAACCGCTGGGTGAACAGTTGATCCGGGCCCAGATCGGCGTCATCTGGTTCCAGGTCAAGCTGCAGGGCCGCCCGGTCCACGTGCTGGAGGCCGGTTCGGGCGCAAACGCCATCGAGGCCGCCTTCCCCATCATCCATGCCCTGCACGAGATGGAAGACAGGTGGAACGCGCCGGAGCGCCGCCATGAGGCCTATGAAAACGTCGATCATCCCATCAACCTCAACGTCGGCCGCATCGCCGGCGGCGACTGGCCGTCGAGCGTGCCGGCCTGGTGCACCTTCGACGTGCGCGTCGCCATCTTCCCCGGCCAGGACATCGACGAAGCGCGCAACGAGATCGAGGACTGCATCCGCGCCGCCGCCCAGGCCGACCGCTTCCTCGCCAACAATCCGCCGGAGATCGTCTATCACGGCTTCCTCAGCGAAGGTTACGTGCTGACAAACGCTGACGAGGCCGAGGCGGTCTTGGGCTGGGCGCATCAGCAGGCCTATGGCGAAGCGCTTTCGGAAATTGCCACCACGGCCACCACCGACGCCCGCTTTTTTGGCCTTTACGCCGACACGCCCGGCCTGGTTTACGGCCCGGTATCTGAAAACATCCACGGTTTCGACGAGCGCGTCAGCCTCGAATCCGTGCGCCGCAACACCCAATCCATGGCGCTCTTCATCGCCGAATGGTGCGGCCTCGACGCCGCCTGAGTTATCGCCCCTGCAAGGAGACCTACATGTCCGCCAAGTCCAAGCCCCCGTTTCACGCCGAACACGTCGGCAGCCTGCTGCGCCCCAAGGAACTGACCCAGGCCTTCCGGGCGCATCGTGAAGGAAACCTCGGCGATGAGGAGTTCCAGGCCATCCAGGACAAGGCCATTGCCGATGTCGTCAAGCTGCAGGAGGACGCCGGGCTTGAATTGGTGACGGACGGTGAGTTCCGCCGCTCCTCCTATTGGGCGCATTTCGTGGAGAAAGTCGACGGCCTCGGTATCACCAACGCCTCGTTCAAGTTTCACGATGACCACGGCCATGAACTCGACTTCACCGCCCCGGTTGCCGAAGCGCCGGTGCGCCGCACCCGGACCATCTCCGGAGACGAGTATGGTTTTTTGAAAACCGTCACCTCCAAAACGCCCAAGATCACCATGCCGTCGCCGCCGACCATGCATTTCTACCGCCTGGGCGCCAGCATCGCCGATGGCGTCTACGACAGCGAAGACGCCTACTTCGCCGATCTCGCCAAGGTTTACGAGCAGGAAATCGTCGCCCTTGCCGCCGACGGCTGCACCTACGTGCAGATCGACGAGGTGCCCATCGCCATGCTGTGCGACCCTGCGGTGCGCGAAAAGGTTTCCACCGAAGGCTACGACCCCGACGGGCTGATGACGAGTTACGTCGACGTGCTCAACGCCTCCATCGACAACCGGCCCGACGGCGTCACGGTCGGCCTGCATCTCTGCCGCGGCAACTTCAAGGGCCATTATCTTTCCGAAGGCGGCTACGAGACCGTGGCCGACCGGTTGTTCAACGGCATCAAGGTCGACGCCTTCTTCCTCGAATATGACACGCCCCGCGCCGGCGATTTCGAAGCGCTGAAATACGTGCCGGACAACAAGAGCGTCGTGCTCGGCCTTGTCAGTTCAAAGACGCCGGAGCTCGAATCCAAGGATGACCTCAAACGCCGTATCGACGATGCCGCCCGCTACGTCGACATCGAACGGCTGGGCCTCAGCCCGCAATGCGGTTTCGCCAGCACAGTTGCCGGTAATCCCGTAACGGTGGATGATGAGATCGCAAAACTGACATTGATCGTGGAAACGGCCCGCGACGTCTGGGGCTAACGCAAGAGGAACTTGGATTATGGACATCAAGGGTAAGGTCGCGATCGTCACCGGCGGCGGCACCGGCATCGGTGCCGCCACAGCCAAACGCCTGGCGGCGGACGGCTGCAATGTGGCCATCAATTACCGCTCCAGCGCAGACGCTGCCAAGGACGTCGCGGCGGCTTGTGAGGCCTTGGGCGTCGAAGCCATCACGGTTCAGGGCAGCGTCGCCGAGGACGCCGACTGCAAGGCCATCGCGCAAGCCGCGCTCGACAAGTGGGGCCGCATCGATGTTCTGATCAACAACGCCGGCATCACCCGCTTCGTCCCGCACGGCGATCTCGACGGATTGCAGATGGAAGACTTTCAGGATCTCAACGCCACCAATGTCGTCGGTCCCTACCAGATGACGCGCGCCGTCGTGCCGGCCATGCGCGAGGCCGGACAAGGCCGCATCGTCAACACCTCATCCATTGCCGGCGTCGTGGGCAACGGCTCGTCCCTCGCCTACGTGTCGACCAAGGGTGCGCTCAACTCCCTGACGCTGGGTCTCGCCCGCGCGCTGGCGCCTGAGATCACCGTCAATGCAGTTTGCCCCGGCCTCGTCATGACGGAATGGTACCGCCACATGACCGATGACAGCCAGGCCGCGCTGCAGGACAATTACGAAGGCATGGTGCCGCTGGAACGCGTCAGCACCGGCGAGGATATCGCCGACGCCATCATGTACCTCGTCACCACCTCCGGACCCGTGACGGGCGAGTTGATGATCATCGATAGCGGTCTTCGTTTGGGCGGCAAGTCACCCCACCACCGCGACAAGGAATAGTCCGTCAATACCCCGTCAGCGTCGCGAACCGGTCGCGGTGCCAGGCGGGGCTGCCGAAGGTTTGTTCGGCGACGCGGGCGCGTTTGAGGTAGAGGCCGGAATCGTGTTCATCCGTCATGCCGATGCCGCCATGCATCTGAACACCCTCGCTTGACACCAGATGCATGGTCTCGCCGACCTTGGCCTTGGCGAAGCTGGCCATGGCCGGGATGCGGTTGCTGCCGTCGTCGACGGCGCTGAGGGCCTCCATCACCACGGATTTACAGATTTCAAGTTCCGCGAACATGGCGACCGCGCGGTGCTGCAGGGCCTGGAAGGTGCCGATGGGCTGGCCGAACTGATGGCGGTCCTTGAGGTACTGCAGAGTAAACTCGAAGATCTGTGTGGCCGAGCCCAGCATTTCCGCGGCCAGGGCAATGCGTGCCCGGTCGAGCACGGCGTCGAGGATATCGGCGCCCTGATCGACCGCGCCGATGACGGCGTCGGCGCCAGCCTGGACATTGTCAAATGTCGCGTTCGCGGCGTTACGCGAATCGACCATGATGGTGCGTTCGCACGCCACGCCGGCCGTATCCGCATCGATTAGGAACAGTGTGATCCCGTTACGGTCGCCGGCGTCACCCGACGTGCGGGCGGCGACGATCAGTTTGTCGGCGGTATGGCCGTCGAGGACGAAGGTTTTTTTTCCGGAAATCTTGTAGCCGCCACCGTCGGCACTCGCCGAGGTGGCGATATCGTAGGGCGCGTGATGGGGTTTTTCCTCGAGCGACAGGGCCAGCAGGCATTCGCCCGCAGCAATCTTCGGCAGGATGTCGGCCCGCTGGGCTTCGCTGCCGCCCAGCAGGATGGCCGAAGAACCCAGCACCACGGTCGACAGCAGCGGCGAGGCCAGCAAGGTCTTGCCCGTTTCCTCGATAACCACGCCCAGGCCCTGGAAGCCGAAGTCGGCGCCGCCGTGTTCCTCGGGAATCAGGATGCCGGCCCAACCGAGCTCGACCATCTCCCGCCAGAGTTCACGGGAAAAGCCGTCCTTGTCGGCGTCGTCGCGCAGCTTGCGCAAGGCCGTTACAGGCGCTCGGTCGGTGACGAAATCGCGTGCCGAATCGCGCAGCAAGATCTGTTCTTCGGTTAGAACCATACCCATCGCTCGGGGTCCTTCTCAAATACGCTATTGGTGGTCGCGCAGGCCGAGAACCTGCTTGGCGACGACGTTGGTGTTGATCTCGGAGGTGCCGCCCTCGATGGAATTGCCCTTGGAGCGCAGCCACTGCCGGGTCGTGGACACCTCCTCCTCCGAGAAGCCCTCGCCCTCCCAACCGAGGCCTTGGGTGCCCATGGCCTCGATCATCAGTTCCAGGCGTTCCTGATTGATCTTGGCGCCGTAACTCTTGAACATCGATGACGCCGCGTTGGGGCCGGAGCCCGCCTCGGCCTCCGCCGCCGTGCGTTTGAGCGTGAGATCAAATCCCAGGGCATCCATGCGGTGGGCGGCGATGCGGTCACGTAAACTACCGTCCGCCAGCTTGCCGTCCGCGCCGGTGCCGAGGTATTCCTTGGCGACCTCCTCCAGCGTCATGATGTTGGAGGAGCCGGTCACCGCACCGAAGCTCGAGATCGCCGTGCGTTCGAACTGCAGCAGCCGCTTGGCGATGGTCCAGCCCTTGTTGACCTCGCCCACCAGGTTGGCCTGCGGTACGCGAACGTCGGTGAAAAAGGTTTCGCAGAACGGCGAGGAGCCGGAGATCAGTTGGATCGGCCGCGTCTCGACGCCGGGTGAGGCCATGTCGAACAGAATGAAGCTGATGCCGTCGTGCTTGGTCGTGGTGTCGGTGCGGACCAGGCAGAAAATCCAATCGGCCTTGTCGGCATAGGACGTCCAGACTTTCTGACCGTTAATGATGTAGTCGTCGCCGTCCTCGACGCACTTGGTCTGAAGGCCGGCGAGGTCCGACCCCGCTCCGGGCTCGGAATAGCCCTGGCACCAGCGGATTTCACCGCGGGCGATTTTGGGCAGGTGCTCCTTCTTCTGGTCCTCGTTGGCGAACTCCAGCAGTGCCGGGCCAAGCATCCAGATGCCGAAGCTGAACAAGGCCGGCCGCGCATTGATGCGGGCCAATTCCTCCTGCAAGACCTCGTTTTCGTCTTTGGTCAACCCGCCGCCGCCGTACTCGGCGGGCCACATCGGCACGGTCCAGCCCTTTGCCCCCATACGCTCCAGCCAGACCTCGGCATCGGGGTGGGGGAATTCGGGATTGCGGCCGCCCCAGACGATGTCGTTCTCGCCCATCGGTACGCGCATGGCCTCGGGGCAGTTCTCCTCGAGCCAGGCCCGCGTCTCCGTCCGGAACGTTTCCAAGTCAGCCATCTTCAGCCTCCCGCCTTCATCGCCTGTTCAATGAATTTCTGCGTCTGTTCAGCGCCGTTCTTGAGGTCCATGGCGCCGGTCTCGTCGCAAATCTTCTCCCAACTGGCGGCCACGTCTTCCGGCGCCGCGTTGGCGCCCAAGTGTACACCCATGGTTTCACGAACCACTGCCTTGGCAAATCCGCCCGCGGCGGCGCAGAGGATCTCTCCCGAGGGCGCATCATCGGACACCAGAAACATGACGCCGGGGGTGACATTTTCTGGGCCCAGCAGGCCGTGAACGGCGTCGGGGATCAGATCCTCCGTCATGCGCGTTAGCGCCGCCGGTGAGATCGTGTTGACCCGGATGCCGTACTTGGCGCCTTCAATTTCCAGGGTGTTCATCAGACCGACGACCCCCGCCTTGGCGGCGGCGTAGTTGGCCTGTCCGAAGTTGCCGTAGAGCCCCGTCGAGGACGTCGTCATGACGATGCGGCCGTACTCCTGTTCCTTCATCAACGGCCAGACCGCCATGGAACAGTTTACCGATCCCATGAGATGAACCTCGATGACCTTGCGGAAATCGTTGATCGCCATTTT
>CAYOAD010000003.1:0-55525 GCA_964401845.1 uncultured Rhodospirillaceae bacterium
ATAGGCGCCGATGGCAAAAAACCCCGCGACCCCGACATTGAACAGGCCGGTGAATCCCCACTGCATATTAAGGCCTAGGCAGGTGAGCGAATAGAACGAGGCAATGATCAGGAAAAAGACCAGAAACGAGAGCACGTTGAGGAATTCCATTATTCGCGCTCCCCGATCAAACCCTGGGGCCGGACCAGCAGGACGATGATCATGATCATGAAGCTGACGGCGGCGCGGTAGGCCGAAAGCCCCATCGCCACGGCAAAGGCCTCGACCAGACCGATCACCAAAGCGCCCAGCACGGTGCCGTAAAGATTGCCGACGCCGCCCAGGATCAGCGCGGCAAACATGGGCAGAAGAAGATCGAAACCCATTTCCGCCTTGACCTGCAGGATGTGGCCCTGAAGCGTGCCGGCGATAACGGCAAGACTGGTGCCGACGATCCAGGTCAATCGGATGACGGCCCGGATGTCGATGCCGCTGATCCGCGCCAGGGTTGGATTCTCCGACGTCGCCCGCATCATCCGGCCCATGTTGGTACGGGTCAGAAAGAGGTGCAGTCCGACGACTGTGGTGGCCGCCAGAATGACGATGGCGATGTCGTCGGGCACCATGCGCGCACCGGGCAGAATTTCCACGGCGCGCGGGATATAGAAACTGAAATACTGGGGATCCCCGCCGGCCACCAGGTGGATCATGTTGCGCCCCATCAACGATATGCCGAAGGCCGCCATGATCAGCGTTATCCGGGAGGCATGCTTGTCGCGCAAAGGCCGGAAGACCAGAAGGTCGACGACCAGCACCACCATGGCGGTGCAGAGGATCGAGATCGGGATGGCGACCAGCAGCGGCCAGCCGAATTTGATCGGACCCATGGAACCGACGCCGGCGCCGATAAGGCTCACGGCGGCGAGCGAGAAATAGCTGCCGGTCGAGAGGATTTCGCCGTGCGCAAAATTTGCGAAACGCAGCACGTTGTAGGTCATGCTCAGACCCAGTGCGCCCAAGGCGATCAACGAGGCACTCAGGATGCCGTCGGCGACATACTGCATCATGACCGTGCCATCCTCGAGTTTCCGCCCATGTACAATTCACTCACCTCGGGATTGTCGAGCAGCGAGGCGGCATCGCCGTGAACCCGGTCCCGGCCTTCGGCCAGGACGTAGCCGCGATCCGAGACCTCCAATCCGGCGCGGGCGTTTTGTTCGATCATCAGGATCGTCACGCCGGTATCGCGGATCTTGAGCAACTGTTGGAAGACCACCTGGGTCAGCTTCGGCGACAAACCGGCCGACGGCTCGTCCAGCATCAGCAACTTCGGTTCCGCCATCAAGGCCCGGCCCACGGCGACCATCTGGCGTTGTCCACCCGAGAGTTTGCCGGCCGAAAGCGTGCGCAATCGTTCGAGGTCGGGAAACAGTTCGAACAGACCGGCGCGCCGCGCTTCCATGTCCTGGCGATGATGCAGCGCCCCGAGCGCCAGATTCTCATCGACCGAAAGCTTGGCGAAGACATTTTCGGTTTGGGGCACGTAACCGACGCCTTCGCGGATCAGTTCGTGGGTTTCCATCCCGGTGATGTCACGGCCGCGGAAATGAATGCTCCCCGAGGTCACGGAAATCAGGCCGGCGATCGCCTTGATCAGGGTCGACTTGCCGGCGCCGTTGGGGCCGAGCACGGTTACGATCTCGCCCTCCAGGACCTGCAACGACATGCCGTGAAGGATGGGCAGCGTCGGCACATACCCGCCGACCACGTCGCGCACGTCGAGTACGGGCGCGCCTGCGTCGGTCATGCCGCCGGTTCCGTCATACTGCCGAGGAAGGCCTCCAACACCCGGGGATCGTTTTGCACCTGCTCGGCGTTGCCCTCCATCAGCAGCTGGCCCTGAGCCATGACCAGCACCGGATCACACAAGCTCATCACCAGGTCCATGTTGTGTTCGATGATCAGGAAGGTCATGCCGCGCTTGTTCAGTTCGGAAATGCGGTCGACGATTTCGCCCAGCAAGGTCGGATTGACGCCGGCGCCCGGCTCGTCCAGCAGCATCATCTTGGGCTTGGACATCAAGGCCCGGCCCAATTCCAGGAGCTTCATCTGGCCGCCCGACAGGTTGCCGGCGTGTTCGTCGGACAAGTGCGAGAGATTGAGAAATTCCATCACCTCAGCGGCTTCGTCCCGCAAGCGCGCTTCCTGGCGGCGAACCTCGGCCCGGTTGACCCAGTTGTTCCAGAAGCGCTCCCCCGCCTGCTCCTTCGGCACCATCATCAAATTTTCGAGAACGGTCATGCCGCCGAAGGGGCGCGGAATCTGAAAAGTCCGCACCAGTCCCCGGGCGAACGTGTCGTGCGGCGCCAGGCTGGTTATGTCCTCGCCGTCGAATTCGATGCGGCCGCTGGTTACCGTGTGCGAGCCGGCGATCATGCTGAAAGTCGTGGTTTTGCCCGCGCCGTTGGGTCCGATCAGACCGCTGATGGTACCGCTGCGGATTTCGAACGAAACGCCGTCGACGGCATGGAGGCCGCCGAAATTCTTAACAAGTTGGTCGACTTTCAGCATTCGGACGTAACACTCCAGCCGGACTCGCGCGTCCGAACCAACCATTTGACGCGTGACGGACGCCCCAAAATTGCTATAGCGTTTAAGGAACCTTTGCAATCGCAAACGGCTAAAAAGGGTAGATCAGGGAGAGGACGACCATGAAAACGGATATCCGCACTATTTGCGCCGTCACCGCCGGCGGCGTGTTGATGGCCGCCACGATGATGGCTAGCAGTGCCGCCTATGCCGCCTGCACCCACAAGGTGGGTTCGGTACTCTCGCTTACCGGTTCCTATGGCGCGTTCGGCGTACCGATCTCCAAGGCCGCCCAGCTGGGCGTGGAGCAGGTCAACGAGGCGCGCAAGGCCGCGGGCGTCGGCTGTGACCTCGTGTACGATGTCAGGGATTCGCAAACCCAGGCCTCCGTGGCCGTCGACGCTGCGCGCAAGCTCATCGATCTGGAAGGCGTCACGGCCCTGGTCGGCCCGATTTCATCGGGCATCACCGCCCCGCTGCTGACGTCCGTCACCGTCGAAAAGGACGTCGTGCTGATCGCCACGGCGTCGACCTCGTCGACGTTCACCAACATGGGCCGGGAAGGCAAAACCAAGGGTCTGTTCTTCCGCACCTTGCCGGCCGATTCGCTGCAGGCCGTCGCGACCGCCAAATTGGCCTGGGACACGGGATTGCGCAAACCCGGGATCATCCACCTCAACAACGACTGGGGTAAGAACAATCAGGCGGAATTCGTCCGCGCCTTCAAAGCGCTGGGCGGCGACATCGGCAACGTCGTGCCGTTCAATCCGGATCAACCGTCGTACCGTTCGGAAATCAACAAGGCCATGGAAGGCGGCCCCGACAGCCTTTACCTCCTGAGCCAGCCGCAGGACGGCATCAAGCAGATGCGCGAGTGGATCAAGTTTGAGGGTCCGATGAAGTTCGTCTTCCCGCAGGGCATGAACGACAGCAAGTTCGTCGACACCGTCGGTTCCGATCTCCTGAAGGATGGCTGGTTCATCAGCCCGGGTACGCCGGACACGCCTTCGATCCACACCATGGAAGCGGATTACCAGAAACGTTTCGATCTCAGCCCCAAAGGCCCGGGCCGCAATTCGGGCTATGATTCAGGCGTGCTGATTTCGCTGGCCATGGTGGCGGCCGATATTCGTGGCACAGATATCAAAGGCAGTACGCTGGCCAAGATCATCCGCGAAATTACCGGCAGCACCGGTGAAGTGGTCTACGCCGGCGTCGACGGCTTCAAGCAAGCCATCGGCCATCTCAAGGCCGGCAAGAAGATCCAGTACGTCGGCGCCACCGGTCCGATCAATTTCGATCAGTATGGCGATGTCGCGCAGCCGTTCGTCGGCATGAAGTTCAAGGGCGGCGAGTTCGTCAACGAAAAGTCGATCACCCTTGAGGATGTCGCAAAAGTGAAGGCGATGATCAAGTAGATCTCGCTCTCGACGAAATCGGGGCCGGCCGGATCAAGCGGCCGGCCCTTTTTCGTGGACCAACCATGACCGCACGTGTCGACACCTTCGAACTGGCGCCGGGATACCGGATTTCGCGGCTTGTCCATGGCGGCTGGCAGACCCAAGGGCTGGACCGTGAGGCGGCCCTGCGGTCGTTGCACGATCACGCGGACGCCGGCATCACGGCGTTTGAAACATCGGACAGCTACCCGGGCGGCGAGAAATTGCTGGGCCGCTTCCGGCGCGAGCGCCCGGGCGAGGCCATCCGCATCCACACCCGCTATTCGCCTGGCGCCGACGACCCGCCGCCTGCCGGGGAAGATATTGCAGCCGCCGTCGACCGCTCTTTGGAAAAACTCGGCACGGCGCAAATTGATCTGCTGCAACTGCAATGGTGGCGGTCCGGCCCGGCGGGATCAATCAAGGTGCTCGAAACGCTGCGGGATTTGCGGGCGGCGGGAAAAATCCGTCATCTCGGCGTGACGAACTTCAGCACCGCCATGCTTGCCGACGCATTGTCCGCTGACATGCCCATTGTCAGCAACCAGGTGCAATATTCGCTGATCGACCGCCGCGCGGAAAATTCATTGGTCGATCTCTGCCGAGCCCGGAAGATCGCTATTTTGGGCTACGGCCCACTTTGCGGCGGTTTCCTTGGACCGAAATGGTTGGAAAAATCCGATCCGCGATCATTGGCCGGTACGGACCACAGCCGCGAGTACCGACTCATGATCGACCTGTTCGGCGGCTGGGAACTCTATCGGGAATTGCTCGGCGTCCTCGCCGCCATCGCCGAAAAACACCGCGTCGGCATTCCCGCCGTCGCGGCCCGCTGGGTGTTGGAGCGGCCAGGCGTCGGAGCGGCCCTGATGGGAGCGTCGAATGCCCGCAATCTGGCGGCCAATCTTGAGCTCTTCTCGCTGCAGCTGGATGATGCCGAGCGCGCCGCAATTGACGAAATTCTCGGTCGTGGTGTAGAGCCGACGGGCGATCCCGGTGAATTGGAACGTGATCCGAAAGGCCCCATGCAGCGCCTGATCGGGACTTCCCGGCCGGAGAACTAGACCCTGTCGTCGTTGAGATTGTACTTCATGATGCGGCCGTGGCGGCCTGTCTTGTCGCGCTCCAGATCGAAGCAATCGCCCAACGGGCCCGTGCGCCGGTCGGTCACCAAGGCTATTTCCGCCTCATCCTCGGGCGTCAGAACGAAATCAAAAAGCCTTAGGTTCTCATCCAGGTGCCGGACCGAGGTCGCACCGACGATGGCGCCGGCGACCTGGGGCCGGTCCAGAACCCAGCGCACCGCCACCTGGGCAATGCTTGAACCGTGGCGGTCGCCGACGTTCTTCAGGGCCTGAAGCAATTCCTGGAAAAGCGCCCAGCCGCCGAAATCCTCGATGATGAGTTTGTATTTGGTGAGGGAGCGGTTGCTGAACGCCTCCGTGGGCTCAGGCTTACCGAGCCAGCCGTCCGAGAGAAAGCCGCCGGCCAGGGAGCCGTAACACAACAGCTGGATACCGTTCTCCCGGCAGAAATTGACGGTGACGTTTTCTGCCCGCCGGTCCAGCACCGAATACTGCAGCTGATTGGTCAGCATGGGAAATCCAGCTTCCTTCAGTTCCGCCATGATTTCCGCATTGAAGTTGGTCACCGACAATTCGGCGATCTTGCCTTTGTCCTGGAGCGCCTTCAGCGTCATGGCGGTGTCGATGTAGCGCGGGACGTCGGTGTCCCACCAGCAGTACTGCACCATGTCGAGGCAATCCATTCCCAGCCGCTGCAGAGAGCGGTCGATGATGCCCTCGGTGTAGGCGGCGTCCGCCGTCGCCATGATGTCGTAGTCGGGCACGTGTTTGGTGTGCACCCGGATACCCTTGGCCAACGAGGGATAGGCGCGGCGGAAGTCGCCGATCAGTTCTTCCACGCCGGTGTAGATGTCGGCGCAATCGAACGTCGTGATGCCCGCTTCGACAAACGCCGCCATGTCCTTGACCGCTTGGCCCCGGTCGATGTCGCCGTGGTCGCCCGCCAGGTGCCAGCCGCCCTTGAGAATGCGCGAGATATCGTAGCCGGGCTTGAGTTCGGCGCGCTCGACCGAGGCCATCAATCCGCCTCTTCCGGGGTGGGGGGCAGCGGCACGGCTGTAGTCTCCGAATGCTTGAAGGTGCGGGTGCCGGTGCGGCTGATGCGGAAACGCGAACCGCAGCTCGGGTCGGGACATGCGATTTCGGCGTCCGTCGTCATCCAGTCGTTCTGGTGGGTCTCGCGCTGCTTGGCCGGCAGCAGCGGCAACAACGCCGCCAGGGTGTACATCGACCACTTGGTATCCGGCCCGAAATCGATGTGCTCGCCTTCAAGGGTGAAATGGTCCCCTTCCTTGGCGCCGCACCAGCAGGGTTTGTCGCCGGCCAGCCACTCGATCTTCAGATCATAAAGCGTGAAGCTTTCGTCCCGTGCCATTCAAGTCGTCCCCTCGGCAATCTTTGCGCAAACGCGCGATGCCTCTACACTATGGCAGTTTAATTCCATCCGCAAAGGACCTCCCCCATATGGCCCGTCAGCACATCTTCACCGGCTCCAAGTTCGAGGAACTCGCCGGCTACGCCCGCGCCGTCATCGACGGCGACTGGGTTTTCGTCTCCGGTTCCTCCGGCCACGATCCCAAAACCGGAGAGATCGCCGAAGATATCGAAGGCCAGACACGCCAGGTGCTGCAGAACATCGAGGACGCCCTGACCGAGGCCCAGTCAGGCTACGCCGACGTCGTCCGCGTCCGCGTCTTCGTTAGCGAGCGCGACTATGTCTGGCCGGTCTCGGCGCAGCTGAAGGAGATCTTCGACAAGATCCGCCCGGCCAACACGACGCTCGTCACCCAGTTCGCCGACCCGGCCATGAAGGTTGAGATCGAGGTTACCGCCCTGCGCCAGCACGACTAGAGCATGTCCACCCTGCCCGTTCCGTCAGACGTACTGTGGCACGCCACCGCCGGTGACATGCCCAAACGCCCCACGTTGCATAGCGATCTGGACACGGATGTCGCCGTAATCGGCGGCGGTTTCCTGGGCTGTTCGACGGCGCTTCATCTGGCCGCGCGCGGCATCTCCGTCGTACTGCTGGAGCAGGGCGGCATCGCCTGGGGCGCGTCGGGCCGCAATGCCGGCGTCGTGGCGCCCATGCTGGCCCGCGGCGATCCGGACGACGTGGTCGCCAAGCTCGGCGAGGATGCCGGCGGCCGCCTCAACGCTATCGTTGCGGGCGCAGGCGATCTGGTGTTCGAACTGGCCCGCCGTCACGCTATCGACTGCGACGCCGAACAGACCGGCTTTCTGCAACCGGCCCACGCCGCCGTCGCGCTGACGCCGCTGGAACGGCGCTTCGGGCAATGGCAAAAACGCGGCAAAAAGGTCGAGCTGCTGGACCGCGCTCACACCGCCCAGGCCACGGGCAGCGACATCTTTGCCGGCGCCCTGCTTGATCATTCCGGCGGACAGATCAATCCCGTCAAATTCACGCAGGGTCTGGCGGCGGCGGCGGAAAATGCCGGCGTCCGGATTTTCGAGGACGTCGCCGTCACCGGCCTCGATCAGACCGCCGATGGCTGGCTGCTGCGGACGCCGCGGGGAAACGTCAAGGCCGCCAAGGCCCTGATGGCGACGAATGCGTTGACGGGTTCCCTGTGGCCGCGGCTGCACCGCTCCCTCATGCCGCTCACCGTTCATCAGCTGGCCACCAAGCCGGTCGGCGAAGCCGTCACCAAACGGATCCTGCCGGGGCGCCAGGCCGCCACCGACACCAGCGGCCATCCCTTTTCGTTCCGCTACGACGCCGTCAACCGCCTCATCAGCGCCGCCGTTTCGATGGTGCCGTATGGCGCGAAGGCACGCATGTCCCGCCTGATCCGGGAGAACCTGGCCCGGCGACTCCAACTGTCCGAAGTGCCGGAGGAGGACTACATCTGGTCCGGCACGGCGGCCCTAACGAATGATTTCCTGCCGCGCCTGCATGAACTTGGCCCCGGTCTGTTGGCCGCGATCGGCTGCAACGGCCGCGGCATCGCGCTCTGCACGGCCCTGGGGCCGGCGCTGGCGGGATTGCTGGCCGAGGACGGCGAGCCCTCGCCGCTGCCCTATTCGGCGGTCGAGCCGATCAGCGGTTACTTTCTGAAACGCCACGGGCCGCGTATATACATGCCTTGGGCAAACTGGAAAGATGCCCGCGACAAAGCGAGGAACGGACGCGCGTGACCTACAGAGTTGGCATCGATATCGGCGGCACTTTCACGGATTTCGCCCTGCTGTCCGAGGACGACCACCGCCTCGTCATCCACAAACAGCTGACGACACCCGCCGATCCCTCGCAATCGGTGCTGACAGGTCTTGAAGCCTTGTTGGAAAAAGCCGGGGTGGCCTTGCCGTCGGTCCATGTCATCGCCCACGGCACGACCCTGGTCACCAATTCCCTGATCGAGCGGCGCGGCGCGGTGACGGGTGTGCTTTGCACGGCGGGCTTCGCCGACGTTTTCGACATCGCGCGCGAACGGCGTTACGACATGTACGATCTTACCATCGCCTACCCGCCGCCGCTGACGCCGCCGCATCTTAGGGCCGAAATCAATGAACGGATGGCCGCCGACGGCAGCGTTTCGGCACCACTGGACGGCGCCGAGGTGCGCCGCGAGGTCGCCGCGATGGTCGCCGATCATGGCCTCGAAGCCTTGGCCGTCTGCTTCCTCAACAGCCCGGCCAATCCCGACCACGAGCTGGCGGCGGCCGACATCATCGCAAGTGACTTCCCCGACCTCTACGTCTCCACCTCAGCGGACGTTTTTCCGTTTTTGCGCGAATACGAACGCTGGACGACGACCGCGATGAACGCCTTCACCGGGCCGATGTTCGACCGTTACCTCGACAAGCTGGAGCAGGGCCTGAAAGGGCGCGGTTTCGAGGGCGCCTTCTACATCATGTCGTCGTCGGGTGGCACCGTGACGTTGGACACGGCACGCAAATATCCGGTGCGCATGTTGGAATCCGGCCCCGCCGCCGGCGTGCTGCAGTCGGCCATGCTGGGCAAACAACTGGAGCGCCCCAACCTGCTCTCCTACGACATGGGCGGCACCACGGCCAAGGGCGCGCTGATCCGTGACGGCGAAGCGCTCAAACGCTACGAACTGGAAGTCGCCCGCGTCCACGAGTTCAAAATGGGCAGCGGCCTGCCCGCCAAGATCCCCGTCATCGACCTGATCGAGATCGGCTCCGGCGGCGGTTCCATCGCCGCCATCGACCAGCGCGGCACGGTGCGCGTCGGACCGCACAGCGCCGGCGCCGATCCGGGACCGGTGTGTTACGGCCAGGGCGGGGAGGAACCGACGCTGACCGACGCCAACCTGTGTCTCGGTTACCTTGATCCGGCATTCTTCCTGGGCGGCGAGATGACGCTGGACAAGGACGGCGCGGTCCGGGTGATCGGCCGCGTCGTCGCCGAGCCGCTCGACGTCTCCACCGAGCGCGCCGCCTGGGGCATCCATGAATCGGTCAACGAGGACATCAGCCGCGCCTTCCGCAACCACGCCTCGGAACGGGGGTTCGACTACCGCGCTTGCGCCATGACGGCATTCGGGGGGTCCGGGCCGGCCCATGCTTGCCGGGTGGCGCGCAAACTGCGGGTGCCCGTCGTGATCTTTCCCGTCGGCGCCGGCGTCATGTCGGCGGTTGGTTTGCTGGCCAGCCCCTTGTCTTTTGAAATCCTGCGCTCGGAACGCCTGGCCGCGGCCGATCTCGACGTCGCCGCGCTGGCCGCGCGTTTCGCGGCGCTGTCGGCGGAGGCGGCGGAACATCTGAAAGAGGCCGGGCTCGGGCTCGACGATCTCACCGTGGTGCGGCGGCTCGACATGCGCTACCAGGGCCAGGGCTCGGAAATCGAGGTCACCTTGCCGCCGGGCGACGACGACGACGCGGTCGCCGCCCTGCCTACGCTTTTCGCTGAGGCCTACGCCCGTATCTTCTCCAAAAGCTTCCCCTCGGAGCCCGTCGAGATCATCAACTGGAAGGCCGAGGTCATCGGCCCCGCCCCGCCGGGCGTCGGCGATTACGTGCTGGACGCGGGTTCGGCTTCCCAGGCTATCAAGGGCACACGCCGGGCTTACGTGCCCGACCGCAATGAGTTTGACGACTGCCCGGTCTATGACCGCTACGCCCTCAATCCCGGCGACCGCTTCACCGGCCCGGCGCTGGTGGAGGAACGCGAATCGACCTACGTCGTGGGCGACGGCGACGAGGTTGAGGTGGACGACCACGGCAACCTGATCGTCAGCATCGCCGGATCCACAACGGAGGGAGACCGGGCATGAGGAAAATCGACGCCGTCGATCTCGGCATCATGTGGGACCGTCTGACGGCCATCACCGACGAAGTGCTGATCTCCATCGTCCGCACTGCCTTCTCGGTCGGCGTGCGCGAAGCCTGGGACGCGGCCTGCGTCGTGTTTGACGCCCAAGGCCGCTCCATCGGCCAGGCGACGCTGTCCATGCCGGCCTTCATCGGCACCGCACCCTTCACCATGAAACACATGCTGGCCCGCTTCCCCGTCGACGAATGGCGGCCCGGCGACGTCGTCGTCACCAACGACCCCTGGCTCGGCACCGGCCATACGCCGGATATCTGCGTCGCCCGCGCGGTTTTCAGCGGCGACACGCTGGTGGGCTTCGTCATGACGATTTCCCACCTGCCGGATGTCGGCGGCGTCGGTCTCTCGGCCCACAACACCGAGATCTACCAGGAAGGCCTGATCTTGCCGGTCTGTAAGCTCTACAACGCCGGCGAACCCGACCGCCAGCTGCACGATCTGATTGGCGCCAACGTGCGGGGCGCGGATCTCGTGTTCGGCGATCTGCTGGCCAACGTATCGGGCTGTACCGTGGGAGAACGCCTGCTGCTGGAACTGATGGCGGAATACGGCCTCGACGACCTTGGCGCGCTGGCCGACGGCGTCATCGACAATTCGGAACAGGCCATCCGCGCCCGCATCGAGGATATTCCCGACGGCGTCTACCAGAACCGCATCGGCGTCGAGACGGTCGGGGACGCGACGGAGCTTGCCTGCACCGTCACGATCAAGGGCGGTTCCGTCGACGTCGATTTCGAGGGCACCGGACCGTCCTCGCCTTTCGCCGTCAACGTACCGATGTGTTATACGCGCGCCTTCACCGCCTACACCATCAAATGCCTGACCACGCCCGGCATTCCCAACAACGAAGGCGCCACCATCCCCATCGAGGTGAGCGCGCCCGAGGGCTGCATCCTCGACGCCCGGCGGCCCTCCCCCACGGGCGGGCGGCATTCGGTCGGCTGGTATATCGTGCCGCTGATCATGGGCGCCCTGGCCGACGCCATCCCGGACCGCGTCCAAGCCGACGCCGGCATGGCCTCGCTGTTCATCGTCCATGCCGAGGGCAAGGGCGGCGAGGCCGCTTCGGTGCAGTATTTCCTGGCCGGCGGTCTCGGCGCCATGGCCGGTCAGGACGGGCACAACACGACGCCATCACCGACCAACAACGCCGTGGTCGCCAGCGAGGTCTGGGAAAACGAGACCGGCATGACCGTCGTGCGCCGCCAGCTGCTGCCCGATTCCGGCGGAGCGGGCGAATTCCGCGGCGGTCTCGGCCAAGTCGCCGAAATGACCAACACCAGCGGCCGGGCCAAGACCATCTTCATGTTCGGCATGCGCACCGAGTTTCCCGCCCGCGGTTTCCGGGGCGGCCGCCCCGGTGCGCCCCGGCGCTTCGAGATCGACGGCGAGGCGATTCCGCCCAAGGGCCGCATCGTCCTTGAGCCGGGTTCGACGCTGACGGTCTTTGAAGCCGGCGGCGGCGGCTACGGCGACCCCGCCGACCGAAAACCGGCGGCCGTGCTGGCGGACGTTCAGCGCCGGGCCGTCAGCGTTCAAGGTGCGCTTGAGGACTACGGCGTGCGCGTCGATCTCGACGGGAATTCTGCGTCTCGCACCTGATCCGCTTCGCTTTGCCTTGACATCTACCGACCGGTCGGTAGATTATTATACCCGAATTAACAGATAGTTGCGCTTTGATGGTGGGAGTTGATAATGGATTACACGATGCTGAGCTACCGGACGGACGACGCCATCGCGACAATAACGTTCACGCGCCCGGAAAAGTTCAACACCATCAAGCCGCCGATGCCGGAAGAACTCCACCATGCCCTGGGCGCGGCCAACCTCAATCCCGATATCCGGGTCATCGTACTTGAGGGCGAGGGCGATTCGTTTTGCGCGGGCTTCGATTTTTCCGGCGATCTCGAGCACTTCGAGGTCTGGGGCCTCAACATGAAACCGGAAAACTACGATCCCGGTCTCGACATGATGATGGCGACCAGCCCGTTCGTCGGCCCCGTGCCAAAGTTCATGTCGATCTGGCGCAGCCCCAAGCCGGTGATCGCCAAGGTCCAGGGCTATTGCGTCGGCGGCGGCTCGGAAATGGCGTTGTGCGCCGACTATGTCGTGGCTTCCGACGACGCCTGCCTGGGCACGCCGTATTCGCGGGTCTGGGGCTGCCACCTGACCGGCATGTGGATCTACCGGCTGGGACTTACCAAGGCCAAGCATTACGCCTTGATGGGGGACAGCATCTCGGGCGCCGAGGCGGCGGAAATCGGCCTGATCAACGATGCCGTACCGCTGGAGGAGCTCGACGACCGGGTCCGCTATTTCGCCGAACGCATGGCCCGTATTCCGGTCACCCAGCTGGCCGCCATGAAGCTCGTCGTCAACCAGGCTTTCGACAACATGGGCCTGCAGTCGACCCAGACGCTGGGGCCCATCCTCGACGGCATCATGCGCAACACGCCGGAAGGCCGGGATTTCGTGCGCACGGCCATGGACGGCGGCGTGCAACAGGCCGTGGCGGAGCGGGACGGTCCGTTCGGCGATTACAGCCAGGCGCCGGCCGACAAAAACCCCCGGCGCCGGGCGGCAGCCGCAACGTAAGCCGAACCGGATCGCGGGGAGGAAGGACACCATGGCCAGGCCGGCGGCGGGACGGGACACCAAAGGGGAAATCCTTGATGTCGCCTGGCGCATGATCGCCGACAGGGGGTTCGCGGCCACCTCGCTGGCCGATATCTGCCGCGTCGTCCGCCTTTCGAAGGCCTCCCTGTTGCACCACTACCCGTCCAAGGAAAAACTGTACACCGCCGTGCTCGAAGAGGTCGCGGCGGAATTGCGCGAGGTGATCGCGGCAAGCGAAGGCGGATCGGCGAAGGCGGAGCTCCTTGGCATCGCCATCAGAATAGAAGCCTGGGCCAAGCGCCGGCCGCCGTCGTTGCGCCTCGTGATGCGCGACATGATTGACCGGGTCGGAGAGGCCAACGCCGGCGATGCGCACGTCTGGCCGCTCAGGTTTTTCGTCGCCCACCTCGAGGAACTCTTTCACGCGGCCCGGGACGAAAGCCCCGACGGCCGATTGTCGAGGCTTGAATTTTCCGACTTTCTCTCGCTCTTCCTCGGCCCCCTGATTTATCGCCAGCTGGCCGAACCGGTGATCGCCGGCATGCAACTCGCCGACGCCCCCGGCGCCGGGAGCAGCCTGCTGCTTTATGATCTGGCCGGGATGCTAAGCGTCGGCAGCGAACTCGGCTAGAACGGCGAGGAAGGTTTTGACCTCGGCGGGCGAATTGTAATGGCAGAGCGAAACCCGAAGGCAGTCCTCGATGCCCAGGGCTGCCAGGATGCGGCCCGAATAGGCGTCTGAAATCCGGGCGTGGACGCGGATGCCACGGGCGGCGAACTTGCGCACCAGTTCCTGGGCCGGCGTACCCGTCAGATTGAACGACACGATGCCTTCGCGGCCCTCCAACTGGGCGGGGCCGACCAAAGTGATGCCTTCGAACTGGGAAAGTCCCCTGGCTTCGTCGTCACCGAACAGCAGGAGGTCGATCAAGGCGGCCTCGTGCGCTGCCATGGCGGTCGATCCCGCATCCAGCAGGTCCTGCCGGCCCTCCGCCTCCGACGTCAATCCGCCGAGCCAGCAAAAATAATCGACGACTTTCGTCTGGGCGGCGTAGAAAGCCGGATCGCGCGATCCCAGTTCCCACTTGTCGGGATCGCCGCCCAGCATGTATTCGTGCGGCAGCTTGATGACCCGGTCGTTGATCCAGCCGAAACCCAGCGACAGGCGGGAATAGGCCTTGTAGGGCGAAAATACGTAGGCATCGACGCCGTATCGGTCGACGTGCATGGCGCCGTGGGGTGCGTGCTGGATGCCGTCCACGACGATGAAGCAGTCGGGCGCGACACTTCGGATGGCCTCGACGATGCCCGGCAGATCGACGACGAAGCCCGTCAGCATGCTGGTATGGATGACCGTCGCGAGGCGGGTATCGGGCGTGATCGAGGCGGCGTAGTGCTCGGGCCGGGCCGTGCCGGTTTCGGCGTCGAACGGCACCTCGATCCATTCACGATCGGTATTGGCGGCCCATTGCTTGGCGGCATCGAGACTGGCCGGATGCTCCAGCGTGCATGACAGCACCGGACCTGGCGGCGACGACAGGGCGATGGAGCGGATGACCCGGTAAAGCAGACGCGTGCCCGTCTCGCCCGATATCACCTGACCGCGGGCGGCGCCCAGATTGGCCGAACCGAACACCAGGTGGAGGTCTTCGCGGCCGTCATCCAGCAGCTTGGAGAGATAGCGCGAAGCGTCGTTGTCCCGGCCTTCCTGATCAGGCAAGGCCTCGACTTCGGCGCTGGCGGCAACCGCCGTCTTCAGCTTCAGCGAACCGCCGCCGCTTTCAAAAAAAATCCGGGCCGCATCGATGACAGGACAATGATCGACATGGTGAAATTTGTCCCGGACCCGCGCCATGACATCCGGACGGAAAAATTCGGGTGTTCGCATAAGTCTCAACCTTCAAGGAATACCGGTCTGGCCGGCTGATTGCGCCGCAGGGAGAACATATAGGCTAAAGCCATTGAACGGTGAAAATTTCGGGTTATCTGTTGGTTTGGCTGCCTTTTTCGGTGCCACTCCTTCAATGATTGATTGACTTGGCTTCGCCCAAACGCGACGATTGCCCCGCATCTGAATTTGGTTTGGTAACGGGGGAGCTTATGCGCGTCGCAATCCGGCTGGCCGTCGTGATTTCCATCATTTTTGGAATTGCGGCCTGCACCCGTGCGCCCGCAGACCCCGGACCTCAAATCAACGATATACCACCGCTTGCCGAGGGCGCCGGCCGTATCTTCTTCTATCGCGCCGGCATGTTCGGTTATTCGGTCGAACCCCACGCCTACCTCGACAATAAGTTTTTGGGGAAATTCGTTAACGGCCAGTTCCTGGTGGTTGACGCCCCGCCCGGCCCCCATGACGTCGCAACGACCATGGACGCCGAGAAGCGGTTGTCGTTCGACCTTGAGGAAGGTGAAACGCGCTACATCGAGATGTCCGTCGGGCTCGATGTGATGCTCGGCAATGTCGCCCTCGATTTCCGTAATTTCGAATCGGCGCTGCCCGACCTCAACAGCCTGCGCATGCAGCGCTATCAGCATATGAGCGAAGACGGCAAGCTCACGCAAGTTCGGGTCCGGCGAACCATGGCGCGGAGCACCCAGCCGGTCAAGGAAACGAAACCGGCCGCCTCGGAACAGAAAATGGTCGAGAAGAAACCGGAACCGATGGCGGAAGACAAGGCCGAGGAAGCCAAGCAAGAAGAACATAAGGAGGAGATGAAACCCGAAGAGCCGGAAATGCCGGCCAAGAGCGTGGACTCGGACCCCGGCACCGAATCCCGCTTGCTCGCCGTCGAACTAGGTGTGGAGAGCCTGACGACGCGGGTTGACCGCTTGAACTCGGAAGTCCGTAAGCTGTCCGCACTGGGCGCATATCTGTCGGCCAAGTCGACCGGTATGCCGGCCCCTGAATCGGGTTCACCGCCGCCACCGCAGCCGGCGCCTGAAATGAAGCCGAAAAAGGAAGAGAAAAAGGCTGCGTCAACGAAGCCGGCGCCGAAACCGACGGGCGGCTTCGGTATTCACCTCAGTTCCTTCAGCAACGAGGCCGCCTTGAAGCGAGGAGCGGGCAAGCTGCGCAAGTCGCTTGAGCTCGAACTTGAAGATCTGGAGCACACCCAACAGCCGGTAGAGGTCAAGGACAAGGGAACGTTCTACCGCCTGATCTACGGCCCCGTCGGCCAACGGACCATCGCCGCCGGCATCTGCCAGGCGATCAAGGAAAAAGGCGTCAAATACTGCAAAGTCGTCAAGTGGCCCTAAAGCCTAGCCGATCCCCAACGACGGTAGTTTGAGGCCGTTTCCCCGGGCGCATTCGACGGCGCTTTCGTAGCCCGCATCGGCGTGGCGCATGACGCCTGATGCCGGATCGTTCCACAAAACCCGCTCGATGCGGCGCGTCGCATCCGCCGTGCCGTCGCAGACGATGACCATGCCGGCATGCTGTGAATAGCCCATACCGACGCCGCCGCCGTGGTGAAGCGATACCCAGGTGGCGCCCGATGCGCAGTTGATCAGGGCGTTCAGCAGCGGCCAGTCCGAGACGGCGTCCGAGCCGTCCTTCATGGCCTCGGTTTCGCGGTTGGGACTGGCGACCGAACCGCTGTCGAGATGGTCGCGCCCGATCACGACGGGCGCCGACAATTCACCGTTGGCCACCATTTCGTTGAAAGCCATCCCCAAGCGGTGACGCTGGCCCAGGCCGACCCAGCAGATGCGCGAGGGCAGGCCCTGAAAGTGAATACGCTCCCGCGCCATGTCGAGCCAGTTGTGCAAGTGCGGATCGTCGGGGATCAGCTCCTTGACCTTCTCGTCGGTGCGGTAGATGTCCTCCGGATCGCCCGATAGGGCGGCCCAGCGGAAGGGTCCGATGCCGCGGCAAAAGAGCGGCCGGATATAGGCCGGCACGAAACCGGGAAAATCGAAGGCGTCCAGGACGCCCATATCCTTCGCCACCTGACGGATATTGTTGCCGTAGTCCAGCGTCGGTACGCCGGCATGCCAGAAGTCCAGCATCGCCCGGACTTGGACCGCCATGCTCTCCTTGGCGGCCGCCTCGACGGCCTTGGGATCCCGTTCCTTCTGGCTTTCCCATTGATCGAGCGTCCAGCCGGCGGGCAGGTAACCGTTGAGCGGATCGTGCGCCGAGGTCTGGTCGGTAACAGCGTCGGGACGAACGCCCCGGCGCACCATCTCGGGATAGAGTTCGGCGGCATTGCCCAGCAGGCCGACGGAGAGAGGTTTCTTCTCGGCGCAGGATTTTTCCATCATCGCCAGCGCCTCGTCGAGCGAATCCGTCTTTTCATCGAGGTAGCCGCTACGCAGGCGGAAGTCGATGCGGCTGGGCTGGCATTCCACCGCCAGCATCGAAGCCCCCGCCATGGTGGCGGCCAGAGGCTGCGCGCCACCCATGCCGCCGAGACCGCCGGTCAGGATCCAGCGCCCGGACAGATCGCCATCGTAGTGCTGGCGGCCGACCTCGACGAAGGTTTCGTAGGTGCCCTGGACGATGCCCTGGCTGCCGATGTAGATCCACGAGCCCGCTGTCATCTGGCCGTACATCATCAGGCCGACTTTATCGAGTTCGTTGAAGTGATCCCAGTTGGCCCACTCGGGCACCAAATTCGAATTGGCGATCAGGACGCGGGGCGCGTCCTTGTGCGTGCGGAAGACGCCGACGGGCTTGCCGGACTGGACGATCAGGGTTTCGTCGTCTTCGAGGTCCTTGAGGCTGGCCGTGATCTGGTCGAAGGCCTCCCAGCTGCGCGCCGCCCGGCCGATGCCGCCGTAGACCACCAGCTCCTGCGGTTTTTCCGCGACCTCGGCGTCGAGGTTGTTCATCAGCATGCGCAGCGGCGCTTCCGTCAGCCAGCTTTTGGCGTTGAGCTCGCTGCCGCGCGGGGCGCGGATCTCGCGCGAGTTGTCGAGGCGTGAGGATTGCGTCATGTCTCTGCTCCCAATTTCCGTTGCGCCCAGCCGATCATGTCGCCGAGGGCGCCTTTCAAGATGTCTCCGATCTTCGCCGCCTCGGCCTCAAGATAGGTCCAGGGCGGCGTTTCCTCCATGTAGGCGCGTTGCGCCAATTCAAGCTGCAGGGCGTGAACGTTAGCGGCCGGGTCGCCGTAATGCCGCGTGATCCAGCCGCCCTTGAAGCGGCCGTTGACCACCGTGGTCAGGCCGGCCGCTGCGTGGCAGGCGTCGCTGAGAATGTCCGCCATCGCCGGGTGGCATGAAGCACCGTCGTTGCTGCCGATATTGAAGTCCGGCAGCCGGCCGTCGAACAGGCGCGGCACGGCCGAACGGATCGAATGGCAGTCGAACAACAAGGCATAGCCGTGGCGCTTGACGGTCTCCCCGATGAGCCCGGCCAGCGCCTCGTGATAAGGAGTGTAGTAGGCTTCGATACGGCGTTTGATTTCGGCCTCGGCGGGTTCCGCTCCGTCGCGGTAGATCTGCGTGCCGTCGAACGTCGTCGTCGGGCACAGGCCGGTGGTGGCCTGGCCGGGATAAAGCGAAGCGCCTGATGGGTCCCGGTTGAGGTCGATGACGTAGCGCGACAGCTTGGCCTGCACGACATTGGCGTCGAAGTCACCGTGAAAGCCATAAAGCTTTTCGATCCACCAGTCGGTGTCGGCGATGCCGCGGCCTTCCGCGTTCAGCTGCTCTTCCACCTCAGGCGTCAGCGCCCGGCCGCAATGGGGCATGCTGAGGATCAGGGGCGCCGTACCCCGGTGGATTTCGACGACGTCGCTCACGCGCCGTTCCTGATGCGTTGGTGCAGCGGGTTGAAGCCGATGGCGTAGCTCAATTCCGCCGGATGCTCGATATCCCAGATCGCCAGATCGCAGGCCTTGCCCGGCTCGATCGTACCGACCTCGTCCTGCAGGCCCAGCGCGCGGGCGCCATGGCGGGTAACCCCCGCCAGGGCCTCTTCCGGCGTCAGGCGGAACAGCGTGCACGCCATGTTGAGCACGAGCAGCAGCGATCCCATGGGCGAGGAGCCCGGGTTACTGTCGGTGGCCAGCGCCATCGGTACGCCGTGGCGGCGGAACAGGTCGACCGGAGGCACGGTCTCATCGCGCAGGAAATAGAAAGCGCCCGGCAGCAACACCGCCACCGTGCCGGCCCCCGCCATCGCCACGACCCCTGCCTCGTCGACGTATTCCAGATGGTCGGCGGACAGCGCGCTGAACTCGGCCGCCAGAGCCGCACCACCCAGATTGCTGAGCTGTTCAGCGTGGAGCTTGACGGGCAGTCCCAACGCCTTCGCGGCCTCGAACACCCGGCGGGTCTGTTCGTTGGAAAATCCGATGCCCTCGCAGAAGGCGTCGACGGCGTCGGCCAGGCCTGCGCTATGCGCAGCGGGAAGCTGGCTGTCGCAGACATCCCCGATATAGGCGTCCGAATCGCCCTCCGCCTCCGGCGGCAGGGCATGGGCACCGAGAAATGTCGTTTTGATTAGAACGTCCCGTTCGGTGCCCAGCGCCCGCGCGGTGCGCAACATCTTGCATTCGGTTTCGGCATCGAGGCCGTAGCCCGATTTGATTTCGATCGTCGTCACACCATCGGCGATCAGACTGTCGAGCCGGGGCAACGCGGCCTGAACAAGCGCCGTCTCGCCGGCTTCGCGTGTGGCTGCCACGGTCGAAACGATACCGCCGCCGGCTTTTGAAATTTCCTCGTAGGAAGCGCCCTTGAGGCGCTGCTCGAATTCGGTTGCGCGGTTACCGCCGTAAACCAGGTGGGTGTGGCAGTCGACAAGACCCGGTGTGATCCAGCGGCCCTCGACGTCAACCGTGGAGTGCGCGGACATCGCCGGCGCTTCGGCTTCGAGGCCTGCCCAGGCGATACGGCCGTCCTTGGCGGCGATCAGTCCGCCTTCGACGGCGCCGTAGCCTTCGCGCGCAGGATCCATCGTCGCGAGGCGGGCGTTTTTCCAGATTTTGTCGACGGCAACGGTCATCGGTCCATCCCCCAATTCATTTGTATATACAATTAGAATGGACAGGAGGCAAGCTTTTTTGTATAGACAATACATGCCCGCCCAAACGCGCCTTCATTTCGACCACGCCCTGCTGCCCGGCGGCTGGGCTCGCGATGTGCTCATCGAAGCCGACGAGGATGGCTGGATCACAAGTGTCAACAGCGGCGCGGCGGCATCCGGGACGGACATGCGGGGCGGTATTGCCTTGCCCGGCATGCCCAACTGCCACAGCCATGCCTTCCAGCGCGCCATGGCCGGACTGGCCGAAAGCGGCAACCCGGGTGATGACGATTTCTGGAGCTGGCGCAACGTCATGTACGGCTTCGTTGGCTCGCTGACGCCGCCGGATCTCGCCGCCATCGCCGCCCAGGCCTATGCCGAAATGCTGGAAAGCGGTTTCACCGCCGTCGCCGAATTTCATTACCTCCACCACGCCCCCGACGGCGGCCGTTACGACGACCCCGGAGAAATGTCGGCGGCGATCGCGGAGGCCGGGGTGGGTACGGGCATCGGCCTGACCTTCCTGCCCGTCTTCTACGCCAACGGCGGATTCGGCGGGATCGAACCCGGTGACGCCCAACGCCGCTTCATCAACTCGGCGGAGGACTTTGGTTTATTGCTCGAACGGGTGCGCGACATCGGCCGGGCGGTCGCTGACGCCGCCGTCGGCATCGCCCCCCACAGTCTGCGCGCCGTGACGCCTGAGAGCCTGGCTGAGGTGGTCGCACTTGAACCGTCCGGCCCCATCCACATCCACATCGCCGAACAAACCCGCGAGGTGGACGATTGCCTCGCCTGGTCGGGCGAACGCCCCGTCGAATGGCTGTTCAACCACGCAAACGTCGACCGGCGCTGGTGCCTGGTTCATGCCACGCACCTGACGCGTGGGGAAAGCGATGCCCTCGGAACAAGCGGCGCGGTGGCGGGGCTTTGCCCGATCACCGAGGCTAATCTGGGCGACGGTATTTTCGACTGCGTCGACTTCATGGCCGGCGGCGGCCGCCTGGCAATCGGCTCCGACAGCAACGTGCTGATCAGCGTGGCGGAGGAAATCCGCCTGCTGGAATATTCCCAGCGCCTGCGGGACCGGCAGCGCAACCGGTTGAACCCGCTGGGCGGCTCGACGGGCCGCGCTCTGTTTGGCGCCCTGCTGACCGGCGGGGCGCAAGCCAGCGGACGCCGGATCGGACGGTTGGAAAATGGCTACCGCGCCGACATCGTATCTCTGGACGCCGGACACCCCGCCCTGGTTGCGCGCGAAGGCGATGGCTGGCTGGACGGCTGGCTGTTTGCCGCAAATACCAACGTTGTCTCGGACGTCTGGTGCGGCGCCCGCCACGTCGTCAGCGGCGGCCGCCACCGTGATGCCGAAGCCATTGCCCGGCGTTACGCCGACACCCTGACGAAACTGCTCAAACCATGACGGCAAAGCGCCAACCCCCAGACGCCTACGGGTTTCCATTGGACGGTCGAGGTCCGGTCTACCGCCAAATCCGGCGCGCCATCGCCACGCCGATCCTGGCGGGCAGACTGGCGCCCGGCGCGCGGCTGCCGTCGGAGCATGATTTCATGGATCTATTCGGCGCCTCCCGCATGACCGTCAACCGGGCGCTGCAGATGCTGGCGGACGAAGGTCTGGTGGTGCGCCGCCGCCGTCACGGCACCTTCGTCGCCCAACAGGTGTCCGAGCACGCCGTGATGGAATTGCGCGATATTGCCGACGAGATCGAAGCCACCGGCGCGGCCTACGGCTATGAACTGATCGAACGCAGGGTCGACAAACCGGATGCGGCGCTGGCCGGAATATTCGCCAACGGCGCGGTCAAATCCGTGTTGCGCCTCACCTGCCGGCACTCCAGCGACGGCGAGCCGGTGCTGATGGAGGAGCGCGCCATCAACCTCACCACCGTGCCCGCGGCCCGGAAGGAATCGTTCGAGCAGGAGCCGCCAAACCGCTGGCTGTTGAAGAACGTGCCGTGGTCCCGCGTCGAGCATGTGATCGCCGCGGTCAATGCGTCCGCGGGCATTGCCAAGCAACTGGGCATTTCAGCCGGTGATGCCTGCCTGCGGGTGGAGCGCACGACCTGGATGGGCGAGGGCGCCCTCACCCAGGTCCGGCTGACCTATCCCGGTGAGCGGCACCGCCTGGTGGGCCGGTTCAGCACCGGCCAGTAGGGTCAAAGCGCGGCCGTCAGAATCTCCAGGACGCGATCGACGTCGCGGGTCTCGCCAATGGTGATGCGCAGGCTGCCGTTGCCGCCGGGCCAGGGCATGGGTTGGACGAGGATGCCGCCCGACGCCAACGCATCGGCAAATTCCGCCGCGGGCTTGGGCGCCAGCGCCGTCAGGAAATTCGCCTGGCTGGGCAGGGGCTCGAACCCCAGATCCCGCAATCCCTGAGCCAGACGCTGCCGCTGCGCCAACAAATCGCTCAGTGTTTCCTGCAGATAAGCTTCGTCCTTCATCGCCGCCACCGCGCCGGCCAGACCGATGCGGTTGATGTTGAAATTGCCCCGCAGCTTCCAAAAAGCGTCGCGCAATTCGGTGTCGCTGGTGAAAGCATAACCCACGCGCAACCCCGCCATGCAATAGGCCTTGGAGAACGTACGCGTGACCACCCACGGACCGGCGCGTTCCGCCAACAGGGAAAGAATGTTGGCATATCCTTCGGCGGCGGCGAATTCGTGATAGGCCTCGTCCACCACCAGCAGGCAGTCCGCCGGCACGCCTTCGACGGCGGCGATCAAATCGTCCTTGCCGATCGCCGCGCCGGTCGGGTTGTTGGGGGTGCAGACGTAGAACAGCCGGGTCTTGTCCGTCACTGCCGCCAGCATGGCGGGGATGTCGTTGGCGCCGTCGGCGCGGACCGGCACCTCAACGATGCGGCCGCCCGCAACGGCCACTCCTTTGGCACAGGTTGGAAAGGTCGGCGCGGGAAAGACCGCTTCGTCACCCGGCTCCAGGGCGATGGCCGCCGCCATGGTCAACAATTCGCCGCTGCCGTTGCCGAAGCTGATGCGGTCCGCCGGCAGGCCCGAGCGCTCGGTCAGCAATGACGCCAGCGCCGAACAGCCGTGATCGGTGTAGGCCTGGGCCTGCTGCAAGGCGCTCGCCATGGCGGTCAGGGCTTCGGGCGACGGCGGCAGCAGCGATTCGTTGAGGTTGAGCCGGCGCACATTGGAAGCGGGCCGGCAATCCGGTTCAGCGATCTCCGGCGGCTTTGCGATACTGAGGTCTGCGATACGCCGGTTGTGAACCGAAGCGCTCATTGGTGCGACCAGTCGTCCGGGTCGTCGGAGTTGTTGGGCGAAAGGCCGATGATGTCACCCTCGGTCGAACAGCCGAGCCCCAGGACGGTGCGGTTGGCGTACCCGAAGTAGGCCGTCACCTGGTTGATCTCGAGGATCTCGCCGTCGTCGTACCCCGCCGCCCGCAGCTCATCGACCATGGCTTCGGTCACGGCGGAAGGCGTCAGGGTCAGGGTCTTGGCGTAGCGCAGCGCGATTATTTCCCTGTCCTCAAGCGGCGCCGCGTCCGGGTCGCCGGCGTCGAGGGCGGCGCGGATGGCGGACGACCGCCCCTCGTCGTCAAGCAGCCGAACCAGGCCCTGAAAATGATGATCGACGCAGTAGGCACAGCGGTTCAGCAGGCTGACCCAGACGCCGATGGTCTCAAGGAACCACTTCGGCACCTTGTTGGCGGAATGGTGCAGGACGTACTTGTAGATCGCCATGTGCCCTTCCATGGTGTGGGGGCGCAGGCTGTGCATCATCATGATGTTGTCGACGTTGTTGTCCGGCCCCTTAACCCGGTCGTAGAGCTTCTTGAGCCGGCCGTCGGCTTCGTCGTAGGGAACGGTTTCGATCCAGGGCATGGCTGATCCTTCTTTTTACGCGGACTGATAACTGGGGCCGATGGCCTCGCTGACAAGGTCGCCGAGGACGCCTTGTTTGACAAGCTGCTTGGCGGTTTCGATCTCGGGTGCGAAGAAGCGGTCATGATCGAACGACGGAACGGCCTCGCGCAACGCGTCATGGGCCGCCCGTAGGGGCTTGGAAGTTTCCAGCGGCACGTGGAATTCAACGGCTTGCGAGGCAGCCAGCCATTCGATGGCGATCACGGTAAACGCGTTCTCCGCCATGTCGGTGAGGCGGCGGGCTGCATGCGTCGCCATGGAGACATGGTCCTCCTGGTTGGCAGAGGTCGGGATGCTGTCGACCGATGCGGGATGGGCCAGGCTCTTGTTTTCCGAGACCAGGGCGGCGGAGGTGACCTGCGGCATCATGAAGCCGGAATTGACGCCGCTCTCCTTGACCAGGAAGGCCGGCAGGCCCGACAGCGAGGCATCCACCAGCATGGCTTGGCGACGCTCCGACAGGGAGCCGATCTCGGCGATGGCGAGGGCGATGTTGTCAGACGCCAGCGCCACCGGCTCGGCGTGGAAGTTGCCCCCCGACAGCACCTCGCCTTCGTCGGGAAAAACCAGGGGGTTATCCGTTACGGCGTTGGCTTCGCTCTCCAAGGTTTGTGCCGCGTAGCCCAACTGGTCGAGGCAGGCGCCCATCACCTGGGGTTGGCAACGCAGACAATAGGGGTCCTGCACCTTCTCGCAATCGACATGGGATTCGCGGATACGGCTGCCGGCCAGCAGGCGGCGGTAAACGGCCGCCACAGATTGCTGACCCGGATGGCGGCGCAGTTTGTGGATGCGTTGGGCGAACGGCGTATCGGAACCCTTGCTGGCATCGACGGTGGCGGCGCCCGTGACCAGGGCGGCGCGCAACAGGTCTTCGGCCGCAAACAGACCCTTGAGCGCCAGCGCCGTCGACACCTGCGTGCCGTTAATCAGGGCCACGCCTTCCTTGGGCCCGAGGCTCAGGGGTTCCAGTCCGGCGTCGGCCAGCGCCGTTGCGGCGGCGACCAGTTCGCCGTCACGGCGGACCTCGCCGACGCCCAGCATGGCCGACACCATGTGGGCCAACGGCGCAAGATCACCCGACGCGCCGACCGAGCCCTTGGCCGGAATGGCGGGATAGAGACCCAAGTTCGCGAAATCGAGCAATTGCTGGATAACCGCCCAGCGCACGCCTGAATGACCCTGGGCCAATGCCGTGGCCTTCATGACCATGATCAGACGGACGACGTCGTCGTCCAGCAGCGGGCCGGTGCCGACGCTGTGCGACATGATCAGATTACGCTGCAGGTCGGCCACCTTGTCGTCGTCGATGCGGATCTGCGCGAGTTTGCCGAAACCGGTGTTGACGCCATAGATGGCGTCGCCGCCCGCCAGGAGATCCGCCACCGCCTTGCGGCAGGCCGTGACGGCGGCGCGGCTCTGATCCGTCAGTTGGACTTGCGGAGCATCGCGCCAAATCAGGCGCCATGTCGCCAATCTGACCTCTCCGGGTTCAAGTGTGATTTTTTCGACCATGAAGCCCTCCCCATTCACCAATCATAAGATACAGGCGGGGCAATTTCGCTAGATTGTTCACACCTGAACGGCCCGCCCATCACCGACCCGAAGCTCAAAATCCTAGTCAATCATCGTGCTCGGTAACAGCAGCGCCAGTTGGGGAAAGGCAATCAGCAGCGCCAGACCGCCCACCATGGCGAGCCAGAACGGTAGGATACCAACATAGATTTCCTTCATGCTGACGCCGCGGGCGACCCCCTTCACAACGAACACGTTCATCCCCACGGGCGGACTGATCATGGCCATCTCGATGATGATCACCATGACCACGCCGAACCACACCTTGAGATCGCTGGAATTGCCGCCGACACCGAGCATGGCGGGTATTTTCGACTGGGCGATGATGGGCAGAACGATGGGCAGGACGAGCACCATCATGGCGAAGCCGTCCAGGAACGTGCCCATGAAAATGAATGTCCCGAGAATAATGGCAAGCAGGGGAAGCGCGCCGAAATCCAATGTCAGGAGCACATTGGCAAGGCTTTCCGGGATGCCCGTGAGCGCCAGGAAAGGCGAGAAAATGTTGGCGCCGATAATGATGAGAAAGATCATCACCGTCGTGCTGACGGTTTGGAAGAGCGCGTTGCTCACCGGCTTCAAAGCCAGGCTTTTGCGGAAGAACGCGAATATCATCGCCAGCATGGCGCCGACCGCCGCCGCCTCCACGGGCGTGAAGACGCCGCCGTAGATACCGCCGATCGTGACGACAATGATAAAGACGATCGACGTTGCCCGTTTCAGCGCGGCCATTTTTTCCGCCCTGGGCAAGCTCTCCGCTCTCGGGCCGATTTCCGGTTTGATACGGGTGTGGATGAAGATGGTCAGCAGGAACAAAGTGGCCAGAAGCAATCCCGGAATAACGCCGGCCAGGAACAACCGTCCAATGGATTCCTCGGTAAGGATGGCATAGATGACGAAACCCGTGGACGGAGGAATGAGAATACCGAGCGTGCCGCCGGCAGCCACCGCGCCGGCAGCCAGCTTTTTGTCGTAGCCGTAGCGGGCCATTTCCGGCATGGCGACCCGGCCGATGGTCAGCGCCGAGGCAACGGACGATCCGCTTAAGGCCGCAAAACCGGTGCAGCCGATAACCGTGGCGTGGGCGAGACCGCCCCTTACACCGCCGACCCAGGCGTTCGCGGCGGCATACAAATCTCGGCTCATGCCGCAGATCCCGGCGATGTTGCCCATCAGCACGAACAGCGGAATGACGGTCAATTCAAAAAAAGTCGCGACCGTCCACGCTTCGGACACCAGGCTGGCGACCGCCGCGGGCCAGCTGTTCAGTATGGTCAGACCAATCATCCCCACGACCGTCATGGCGATGGCGACGGGTACCCGGACCATCATAAGGACGATCAGCAGGATCAGGCCAAGAACGCCGATAAGAACGGGATCCATACAACTATTCCCGACTAGTGATCGGCTGCCGGAGCGGACAATTCAATTGCTTCGTCATCATCGATTTGAAGATCTTCGACGTGTTCACCGGCGATCAGCATGATGATTTCGAGAACAAGAATGATCGAGTTGAATAGGCAACCGGCGACCAGCACATAGAAAAACGGCTGAAGTGGAATTTCGATCATGTTGGTCGCCTCGCCCATCATTGCGGCATCCTCCGCACGGATCGAACCTTCCCAGGCCAATATCCCGAATATCCCCAAGGTCAGAAGTTTGACGAAGGCGTGCCGGAGCAGGTTCAGATGGTCGGTGGCAAATTCGGGCAACAGGTCGACCACAATGTGGCCGTTCAACCGGCTGGTCAGGGGCAGGGCGAAAAAGAACACCACCACCATGCCCATGGCGATCAAATCCTGAGCCCCGGTAATCGGACTGGAAAACACGTACCTCAACGTGACGTCGGCGAAGGTAAGCACAACGACGGCGCAGAGTATCACGCCCGAGACGAGGGCCAGGGCCAGGGATATGCGATCGAATATGTGAAGCAGTCTTCGCATGCTATCCGGCTATCCTCTGTCCTGGCCCTATCCCGTTTTTTTTGGCGAGCGGGATCGTCCACCTAATCGTTCATCGCGTTGATGATCTCGCCGGCGGGAATGCCCTTGCCTTCGAACTCGGCAACCAGCCCGCTCACCGCTTTGGCGGCCAAGGCATCGAACTTCTTCCGGTTTTCCGGCGTCAGCGCGATGACCTGCTTGCCTTTGCCCTTGGCGAAAATACCAAGCGCTTTCTTGCCGAAGTTCTCCAAGCCCTTGGACGCGCGCAGACTGAGATCAAGACCGGTGAGACTGTCGAGGGCCGCCTTCTCACTGGCTGAAAGTTCATCATAGGCGTCCTGGTTCATGGTCAGAAATATCTCCGTGACCATTTCCGGCATTCCGGTGGTGACGAACATGGTCGGCTCGACCAACTTGAAGATCAACAGGGAATCGGCGCCCATGAGAGCGGCGTCCACGACGCCCGTGCTCATGGAAGTATAGACCTTGGTGGCCGGCATCAGGACCGGTGTTGCGCCGTAAGCCTTGACGACCGCCGCGGCCGATTTGGACGGAACACGCACTTTCATGCCCTTCAGATCGGCGGGCGAGTGAACCGGTTTCTTGGCGCTCATGATCACCGCGGGCGCCGTTGCGAAGGCCGCCAGGGGGCGGGTCCCGCGGTATTCGGCACGCAGGTACTTGTCCATCACCTTCCAGATTTTCCGGGTGGCATCTTCCGGATTGCTGGCGACACCCGGCAGTTCGACGATCAGGTTGCGGGGGAACAACGGCGAGGTATAGCCCTGCAGTCCGTAACTGATTTCGGCAATCCGTTTCCGGGCACGTTGGTACTGTTCGACCGGACCCTTTCCCAACTCACCGGACGCATACACCTTGATTTTCACCGAGCCGTTCGTGGCGGCCGAAAGATCATCGGCCAGCTTCAGAAAGATCGGCTTGTGGAGGACGTAGATCGGCGGCACGAAGCTCGCCAGCTTCAGGGTTTTCTCCGCCGCGGCCGGGGTTGCAGCGGCAGCAACGGCCAGGGCGACGACACCTGCCATCCAGACCAAGAACTTTGGCGTTTTCATGTCAATTTCCTCTCCATGTTTGAGAATTCCGCGGGGGTACCAACCAAATCAGACATTAACTATTGACCCGATCCCATCAATTGGTGTTTCATTATGTGAACAACTTGACCACATAGTGAGACAGAAAATTGTCTGGAGTCAACACCCAAGTGCGCGCCGGCGTCGGACTTTTGTCCAAGGCCTTTCAGATTCTCGACCTCTTCCAGCCCGAATCACCGGCTTGGTCGCAGGCCGAACTGGTGCGGGCGACCGGTCTCAACCGCTCGACCATGAACCGGCTGGTGCGTTATCTGTCGGAGTGCGGCTACCTCGCCCTGATTGAGCAAACGGGCCGTTATTCATTGGGTCCCGCCGCCATCGACCTGGGCCGCCGCGCGGCAGCCAGCTTCGACCTGCGTGAAATCTGCCAACCCGTATTGGAGCGTCTGGCGGCGGAAACGGAGGAGACCATTATCCTCACGGCGCACAACGAAGCCGATGACACCGTCGTCTGCGTCGATCAGATCGAAAGCCGCCGGGGCGGCCTGCGGGTCTTCCAGCAGATCGGCACGACCCTGCCGCTGCACGCCGGCGCATCGCCGAAGGCGGTCCTGGCGGCACTGCCCGAGGAAGATCGCGACCGCTACGTCTCGAAATCGCTGGATGCCCTGACCGCACACACGATCGTCAACGAGATTGCCCTCAGAACCGACATGGAACGCACCATCGACCGGGGATTCGCCATTTCGCGGGAGGAGACATATGAAGGTGTCGTCGGCATAGGCGCCGCTTTTACCGGACCGAACGGGCGGCCTTTGGGTAGTGTCGCCATCGCCGGTCCCATGCAGCGCATATCGCAGGAACAAATCGACCGCTACGGCGAGCTGCTGCTGGCGGCGGCGGCCGAAATTGAAGGCCGCGTTAGGGGGCGGTCCGCGCAACCGGATGACGAGGGGGTTGCGGCATGAAGTGCTGGCAATCGGGTGACAAACCCGGCGTTGAAGCGCTTGCCCTGATCGAGGCGGAAGCGCCGGGTCCGACGAAGCGGGAAATGGTCGTCGAAGTCCACGCCGCGGCGCTTAATTTTTCCGATCTTCTGATGATCGACGACAGCTATCAAATCAAGCCGCCGCGCCCATTCACGCCCGGCCAGGAGGTTGCCGGCGTGGTGGTTTCGGCGCCCGATGATTGCCCCTGGGCACCAGGCGACCGCATTGCCAGCAAAGTACTCTGGGGCGGCTTTGCCGAGTTCGCCCGCGTGCGCACCGACATGGCGATCGCCATCCCCGACGGGGTCGATTTCGCCAAGGCCGTGGCGCTACCCGTGGTCTACACGACATCGATGATCGCGCTCACCGAATGCGCCGACGTGCGGGAAGACGACTGGGTTCTGGTCCATGCCGCCGCCGGCGGCGTCGGATTGGCCGCGGTGGAAATCGCCCACGCAAAAGGGGCGAAAGTCATCGCCACGGCGGGCAGCGAGGAAAAACTGGCGCTCGCCCTGGCCCACGGTGCGGATGAAGGTATCGATTACAAGTCGGCCGATTGGGTTGCATCCGTCAAGGAAATCACCGAGGGCCGTGGCGCCGACCTCATCGTCGATCCCGTCGGCGGCGAGATCGCGGAAAAGAGCCTGCGCTGCATCGCCCGCGACGGCACCTTGCTGGTGGTCGGCTTCGCCTCCGGCGACATCCCGAAACTCGCGGGTCATCTATTGTTGCTGAAGCGAGCGTCGGCCAAGGGAGTCTACTGGGACCACGATCATGACGGCCCGATGATCGAACGCGCAACGGCTGAACTCACCGACATGCTGGTGGCCGGCGCCATAAATCCCGTGGTCATAGACCATTATGGATTGGAAGATCTGCCCCGGGCGCTGGCCGACCTCGGTACGCGTGGCTCGGTTGGGAAACTGGCCCTGCGTCTTGGCGGCCAAGGAGGAGAGGCATGAGCGGCAATAACATTCTTTCCGGTATCCGTATCCTCGATCTCAGTCGCGTCATGTCGGGACCGTTCTGCACCTCGATGCTGGCCGACCTCGGCGCCGAAGTGATCAAGATCGAGTTGCCGGTACATGGTGACGAGGCGCGCTCATTCGGCCCCTACCGCGACGGGGAGAGCACCTACTTCATGCTGCTCAACCGCGACAAAAAAAGCGTCACGGTCGATATGAAAAGCGATGAGGGCCGGGCCTTGATCAACACCCTCATTCCCAAATGCGACGTGCTGGTGGAAAATTTCCGTCCCGGAGTCACGAAACGTCTAGGCCTTGACTGGGAGGCCGTTCACGCCCTCAACCCGGCGATGATCTACGCCAGCATTTCGGGCTTCGGGCAGGAAAGTCCGCTGGCCAACTGGCCCGCCTTCGACCTCGTGATCCAGGCCATGACCGGTCTGATGAGCCTGACCGGCCCCAAGGGCGGACCGCAGACGGCGGTCGGTGAGTCGGTGGCCGACGTCTGTACCGGCATGTTCGCCGCTTTCGGCATCATGGCCGCTCTGTTCGACCGGGAGCGCAACGGCAACGGGCGCCACCTCGACATCGCCATGCTCGATTCCATGATGGCCATGCAGCTCACCGGTCTCGCCCGCCAACTCTATTTCGACGACACGCCGAAGCCCGTCGGCAACCGCCATCCCGTAACATATCCGGTTGACACCTTCCCGACGACCAGCGGCGACATCGTCATGGTGTGCTTTTCCGATGCCGCGTTCCGGGCATTGGGTGAGCTGATGGGCGACGACGGCCTTGCCGACAATCCCAAATTCAAAACCAACGCCGACCGCAATACGAACGAGGAAGAATTGCGGGCTTTGATCAGTGCCTGGTCCTCCCGGCTTACCCAGGACGAAGTCATCGAACGACTTCTCAAAGCCCGCATCCCCGCCGCGCCGGTGTGGAACCTCAAACAATTGGTCGAACACGAGCACACGACAGCGCGCGGTCTGGTCGTCGAGGGCGTTCACGAGACATTCGGCAGCGTCCCCCTGGTCCGCCAGCCGGTGAAATTTTCCGATGTCGGCGGCGAAGGACCGGCCGGCGCGCCCACGACGCCGCTCCTCGGTGAACACACGGACGCCGTCCTTGGCGATTTGGCCGGCCTGTCGGCCGATGAAATCGCCGCCTTGAGATCGAAAAACGCCATTTGATGGGAAAGCCCACGATATGACGACAGCCGCAAACCGCCGCGTGGTCCGGTCCCCCCGGGGTCCTGAACTGAACGCCAAGAGCTGGCAGACCGAAGCGCCGCTTCGCCTGATGATGAACAACCTCGATCCCGACGTGGCCGAACGTCCGGAAGAGCTGGTGGTGTACGGCGGCATCGGCCGTGCCGTGCGCAACTGGGAGAGCTTCGACCGCATGGTGGCGATGCTCAAGGAACTGGAGGACGACGAGACGCTGCTGGTGCAATCGGGCAAACCGGTCGGCGTCTTCAAAACCCATGACCGGGCGCCGCGCGTGCTGATCGCCAACGGCAACCTGGTACCCAACTGGGCCAACTGGGAAACCTTCAACGAACTCGACCGTCAGGGTCTGATGATGTACGGCCAGATGACGGCGGGTTCATGGATCTATATCGGCAGCCAAGGCATCGTCCAGGGCACCTACGAGACGTTTTCCGAAATCGGGCGACGGCATTTCAACGCGGACCCGACGGGCAAGCTCGTCGTCACCGCCGGTCTCGGCGGCATGGGCGGGGCGCAGCCGCTGGCCGCCACCATGGCGGGCTTCAACGCCATCGTCGTCGAGTGCCAGCGCCATAAAATCGATTTCCGCCTGCGCACCGGCTACCTCGATACCCATGCCGAAAATCTCGATGAGGCCTTGGGCCTAATCGAAGCGGCAAACGCCAAAGGCGAGGCGCTGTCTGTCGGCCTGTTGGGCAACGTCGTCGATGTGTTGGAAGACATGAAGACCCGCCAGATCGTGCCTGACGTATTGACCGACCAGACCTCGGCCCATGATCCCGCCTTCGGCTACCTGCCCGTCGGCTGGACCGTTGCCGAATGGGAGGAACGGCGCGAGCGCGATACGGCCGGCGTCAGCGCCGCGGCGAAGGAGAGCATGGCGCGGCATGTTGAGCTGATGCTGTCGTTCGAGCAGATGGGCAGCATCGTACTGGAGTACGGCAACAACCTGCGCGCCATGGCGCGCGACGCCGGCGTCGAGGACGCCTTCCAGTTCCCCGGCTTCGTCGAAGCCTACGTGCGGCCGCTGTTCTGCGAGGGCAAGGGGCCGTTCCGCTGGCTGGCGCTGTCAGGCGATCCTGAAGACATCTTCAAGACCGACCAAAAGGTGCGCGAACTGCTGCCCGACGATACCTTCCTGCACAACTGGCTGGACAAGGCGCAGAAACACATCTCCTTCCAGGGCCTTCCCGCGAGGATCTGCTGGGTCGGTCTCGGTGACCGTCACCGCCTTGGCCTCGCCTTCAACGAGATGGTGCGGAACGGTGAATTGAGCGCGCCTATCGTGATCGGACGCGACCATATGGATTCAGGTTCCGTCGCCAGTCCGACGCGCGAGACCGAGGGCATGAAGGACGGCTCCGACGCCGTTTCCGACTGGCCCATCCTCAACGCATTGTTAAACGTCGCCAACGGTGCCACCTGGGTGTCCTTCCACCACGGCGGCGGCGTCGGTATGGGTTACTCGCAGCACGCCGGCATCGCCTTGCTGGCGGACGGCTCCGCCCTGGCCGACGAATATCTGGCTAGAACGCTCTGGAACGATCCGGCGACGGGCGTCATGCGCCACGCCGACGCGGGCTACGATATCGCCATTGACTGCGCCCGGCGGCACGATCTCAACCTGCCGTTTCTCGGGCCCCGCTAACCGGGCTGGGGATCGAGCACCTGGTCCGGATCCTTGACCCGCGCCAGCAGGCGGTTCAAGTGATCGAATTCGAGGGGCTTGTGGAGTACTGGAAAGCCTGAGCGGAACAACACCCGAAGGTCGTCGGGCCGGGTCGCGCCGGTGATGATGGCGGCGGGTATGTCGGTATGAAAATACTGCCGCACCTGGGCAATGAGTTCGAAACCGGTGGCGCCGCCGTCGAGCTGATAGTCACACAATATGAGGTCGGGTTTGCCCAACTCGTCAAGCTCCCGGATGGTCTCGAGCGCCGAGGCCGCGCCCATCGCCGCGTGTCCCCAGTCTCGCAGCAGGGCCACCATGGCGTCGAGCACGGCCGGTTCGTCGTCGACGACGAGGATAACCAGTCTTTGCATCTCGGGCTCAGCCCGGACCGCCGCCGCTTCTTCCTCCGCGGTCTCCGCCGACGGGCCGCCGACCGCGGCCGGTGCCGTGACGGTAAACGCGGTGCCCCGGCCCGGTTGCGAATCAAGAGCGATTTGAAACGCCATCAACCGGCACAAATCAGCCACGATGGAAAGCCCGAGCCCCAGGCCCGACGGTGAGGCGGTGCCTTCCTGGCGCAGCTGAACGAATTGCTCGAAGATCCGCTCCTGTTCGCCTTCCGGGATGCCCCGGCCATTGTCGATGACGCAGAGCCGCACTTGGTCCCCCCGCCGCCGCGCGCCGACCACGATCTTACCGTCAGGCGCGGCGTTGACGGCATTGACGAGGAGGTTCACCAAAATCCGCCGCAGCAGACGCCGGTCGGCCCGCACGGCCAGGCTGGTATCGACAAATGTCAAAGCCACCCCGCGTCTCAGTGCCTGGGCCTCGACGGCGTATTGCACCTCGCGGAAAAGATCGCTTAACGAGACCGCCGCCAAACTGGGCTCGACCGTCCCCGCCTCGAGGCGGGAAATATCCAGCATGGTTTCCAGCATGCCCGACAGGGATCGCACCAGCTGCGCCTGCTTGTCGGCGATGTCCTTCAGCCCCGCCTCGTGTTCGACCTGGTAAAGCAGTGACTGGTTGAACACCGACAGCGCGTGAATGGGCTGGCGCAGGTCATGGCTGGCCGTGGCGAGGAAATTTGATTTCTCCCGCGCCGTCTTTTCCGCCTCAGCGCGGGCGTGTTCCAGGTCCGATGTGCGGTCTGCGACCTGTTGCTCCAGCGAACCGGTCAACGTTTCCAGTTCGGAGGAAAGTTTGCGCGCCTGGTCGTAAACGGCGCGGGTCCGCGATCCCAGCGCGATGGCGAAACCGGCCGATAGAATGGCGATGCCGAACGGCGTGAGGTCCGGCAACGCCCAGGGCTTGAGGTCGAAGGTGTGAAGGTAGGCGGCCGAATCATTCAGCAGGGTGAAGAAAAAGAGGACGGTGCATATCACCACCGCCGCCGCACCGTGCTGTTTACGGATCCAGGCCAGGATGAGCGCGCCTTGGGCGTAGACGATGACAACCAGCATGACGAAGATCCAGAAATCCTGGAAGCTCGTATAGACGTGAACCGGCGCCACCGTCGCCAGGGCCGTCATGGCCAGGGAGAGGCCGTAGACCGGCCAACGCACGAGCTTGGGAAATTCACGCGGGAACATCGCCGCCATGAAGGCGACGTAGGTCAGCGGGGCGAGATAGAGGGTCTGGTACTCGATCAGCTTCGTACTGGTCTGAGGCAGATCGGGATCGAGAAAATAGGGAATGGCCTGCACCGTAAAAAGCCGGACAAGCAGCACCACCGACAACGCGCAGTACCAGAAGTGTGCCCATTCCGGCGGCCCGCCGAGGCTACGGATGAAGTAGGCGAGTTGGAAGACCAGCAGGGCCAGCAAGGCGCCGAAGACGAAGACGTAGAAAAAATAGAAGGTCCGAACCCGCGATTGCATGGCCGCTTCGTCGCCGATCAGCAGGGGGCGCAATACGCCGCCCGCGAAATGCTCGAAATTGGCGACGATCAGGACAAGTTCCACCTCGTCCGTCTCCGGCAGCGCAAAGATACGCTGGAGGTAAAACGCCTCAAATCCCTCCGGCGTTTCCGTGATCTTGCCGTTCGAGCCAGCCAATTCGCCGTTGATCCAGAATTCATGCGCCGAGTAGGGGTGCTGCAGGTTGACCGCCAGCGAGCGGGCATGCTCGGGCAGTTTCATTCTCAGCCGATAACTGGCCACGCCGAAGCCAAGCGGTGCGGAGGAAGATTGATCGGTCTCGTCGCGGCGGTGCCAGGCATCGGGCAGCGTCGTCACGTCGCCGGTGTACAGGCGCGAATAGTCGCCGGGCCGGGCGATCTTGCCGCGAATGACCTGCCAGGGACCAGTCAGCGGCAGCGGCGCCGATTGGCTCGGCGCGGCCGGCGAGTTGTCAGCAGCGGTATTTTCCGCCCATGCGGCCGGCCCGGAGGAAATGACCGCGGCCAGGGCGAACGCTGGGAATATAATCCGGATCAACTTGACAAAAATCAAAGCCCGTCACCTCAAAAGACACCCTAATTGTAACCCATCCTGCGGGTGGCGTAGCGGCTCTCCGCCAATTAGAACCTGAGTTTACGCCGCGCCTGAGTAAATACGCAGGAATGCGTATGTCCCGGCCCTGGCCGTTTGGACATAGTTGACCTGGCTCGTGATTGCCCCCAGTTAAGCTCTTATCCCCCCACACGCTTTCGTCTTTACCGAACGAACAAACGAGATCGATGAACCAACCGTCCAAAGCTCCCAATGCTGTCCTCGTTGCGGACGACCACACGCTGATTCGTGAGGGTATTGCGTCGCTGCTGGAGCGCATCGACGGCATTTCAGAGGTCGTCCAGACCGGCAACGGCCGCTCGGCGCTCGATTTGATTTTGAAGCGGACGTTTGAGCTCGTGGTGTTGGACATCAGGCTGCCCGGCCTGACCGGTCTCGATATCGCCCGCGAAATCCGGCGGCGCGAAATGCCCACGCGGGTCGTGATAATGACGGGTTTGAGCGCCGAAAACCTGGCCCTGGAGGCCCTGAACCGCGTCCATGTCGACGCTTTTTTCTTCAAGACCGCCGAACTCAAGCAGGTCAACGAGGCTGTAACGGCGGCACTCAACGGCGACCAGTACTTCCCCAGCGATCTGGAATTTTCCGACGAAACCAACGGCCTGTCCTCGGGCGCCGCGGACGTGGCCGAGCTCTTGAGCAACCGCGAAATGCAGGTCATCAAGCTGGTGGCCGAAGGTCATACCTCCAACAGCGCCGGCGAACTTCTCGGCATCAGCACCCATACGGTGCGCAAACACCGCGAAAACATCAAGCGCAAGCTCGGCCTCGGCACGGTCGCGGAATTGTCGGCCTTCGCGGTTCGCAACAACATGATCTGAATCGAAACGAGGCCCGGTCTGAAACCGGGCCCCGCAACGGACCTCCAGCAATGAGAGAGTGTTGCTCCGAGGTGGTTTAGAAGGCGATCGAGAGGCTGCCCGAGAACGTCGTGCCGTCGAAGTTGCTGCGGCTGAGCGTTTTGCTGACGTCCAGACCGCCCGACATGGCGCCTGAGCCGAAAATGCTCAGGCCACCGCCCAAGACGACCTCGTCCGCGTCGTTCGACGGCTGGGCCTGGCCTGCCGCGACGACGATGCGGTCTTTGCCCAGTTCCCGGTTGTAGGTGAGTTTGGCGTAAGGCATCACGGTTCCGGCGTAATAGCTCACCTGCCCGCCCAGCGAAATCTGCTTGAAGGTGGATGAGCTCGAGGCGATGGCCGTACCGTTGCTTTCGGTGAAGGCGTCATTGTCGGTATTGGAATAGGTATATCCGGCGCTGCCGCTCAATCCCACATTACCCTTCCAGGTAGAGACGTTGAGGTTGAGCGCGGCAAAGCGGCTGCTTGAATCCTGGGTACCGGTTATGGTCGCGCCGGCGGCGACGCGGGTGTTGTCGCTTTCCGAGCGGGACAGACCGACGCTGGCGTCGATACTGACCATGTCGTTGATGACGAAGGCGGCATAGGGGCTGAGGCTCCAGCCCGTGGTGTCGGTACTGCCGCCGTTGAAGGTCGAAGTCGTATCCGTGCTGGAATAGCCGGCGCTCAGACCCAGCGTCATGCTGTCGCCGATTGATTTGTCGACGCCGAGGGAAAGGCTGTTGGTGTCGGAATCATACGCCGTCGAAGCGAAATCGTCTTCGGCCGAGGAACGGGAAAGCGCCAAGAAGCCGGACATGCCGCCCGAGCCGTCACCCGCGGCAATGCCGCTGCCGAACTCGCCCGGCAGGCTGGCCATCTTGGCCAGCGGGTTGGCCTGGCGCCGCAGCGCGATCGAACGCGTGTGGGCGAAAATGTTGTTGATCGTCTGCACGGTCGTCACCCGCTGTTGCTCCGAGATCAGGACATCGGAAGCCGGGCGGGTCGTGGTGTCGTTGTCGCTGCTTTCGGAATCCTGTGCCCAGGCGGAACCCGCGCCGGCGGCCAACGATCCGGCGATGATAACTGATGCCGCCAAGAACTTGGCGAGGGGGGGCCGTACCATCGAACTGAGCATGAAAATCATCCCTTGGGTCTGAAAAATGTAAATCGTAAACGTTCCGCCCATCGCATAAGGCACGGAAAACCAAGGGAAAATACCAGTGCCGCCGCGCTTGCGAAATTAGCAGAGTTGCGTATTCAGTGAATTGTTTCGGGCGTTTCTAAAACCGTCCGTCGTAGGCCTTGCGTCCGATCACGGCGGCGATAAGGGTGAAGGTATCGCGCGCCAGGGCGGCCTCCAAGGCAGCGGCCAAACCGGCACGGTCCTCCACCCGGCAACCCGTTCCGCCCAGGGCCTCGGCCACGGCGGGAAAATCGGTGCCGCCGAAATCGACGGCCAAGTTGGGCAGCTGGGAGCCGCGCTGCTTCAGTTCGATCAGGCCAAGGCTCTCGTCGACGAAGACGACGATGGGCAGTCCGAGCCGCAGATCACGCAGGGTGGCCAATTCGCCCAGGAACATCTCCAGCCCGGCGTCGCCGACGAACACCGCCACGGGCCGCGAGGGTTCCGTCAGCTTGCGCCCGATGGCCAGCGGCAGCGCGCAGCCCATGGTGCAAAGCGCCGAGGACTGCAACAGACCGCGCGGCTCAAAGCAGTCCCAGATCTGGCTCAACAGGATGCGGTGGGCGCCGGTGTCCACCGTCGCCACCGTCTCACGTGGCAACACGCGGCGGCTTTCATCAACCACGGCGGCCGGTCCCCAGTCCTCGTCGCGGTCGAAATCGCCGCGTAGGGCTTGGCGCACACCGGCGGCTTCACCGTTGGGCCAGTGAGGGCGGGCTGCTGTGTCCCGGCGCAGCGCCGCCAGACCGGCACCGACGTCGCCCACGAAATTGAGCGCCGCCTGGTGCACGTAATGGGTATTGGCGGCGGCGGAGAATTCGATGACGCGGGCGTCCTTGCTCCAGGCGTCGCGCCAGCCCTGGCGCATTTCGATGGGGTCGTAGCCGGCCAGCACGAGGCAATCGCTCAGCCCAACCAGCGGCAGCAAATGGCGGTCGGCCTTGGGCGACAACCCCGCCGCCCCCAACGCCAGCACATCGTCTTCCGGCAGAACGCCCTTGGCCTTGTAGGTGGTGATCAGCGGCACGTCCAAATCCCGGCAGAAATCGGCGACCTGGGTCGCGCAGCCCTGATTGAGCACGTCAACGCCGGCGACCATCAACGGCCGTTCGGCCTCGGCCAGCCAGCGCCGCGCCGTTTCCAGGTCATCGCCTTCCGCCGGCGCCATCGGGGCGAGCGGCGCGCGGTTGGGCTGGGCGCCATCGGGCTGTTCGGCGTCCTGGGCGTCCATCGCCACGTCGAGCAGTACCGGGCCGGGCCGGTCCTGGGTGGCGATAGCAACGGCCTTGTCGGCCAGCACCGACGCCGTGCCCTGGACGACGCGGAAGGCCGCTTTGGTCACCGGTTCGAGGAACTTCACCTGGTCGAATATCTGGTGCGTGTAGGTATGGCCTTCGACATCGGGCACCGAGCCCGTAAGCACGATCATCGGCACCCGGTCCTGCAGGGCGTTGGCCACGACGTTGGCGGCGTTGGCGATACCGGGACCGATGGTCGCCACCAGGATACCCGGCGCGCCGTCGTGGTGGTGAACGCCCTCCGCCATGAAGCCCGCGCTGTTCTCGTGCTTGGCCAGCACCACGCGCATGCCGACACGCTCAAGTGCGGCCATCAGCGCCAGGACCTCGCCGCCCGGTATGCCGAAGGCGTGACGGCAGCCGGCGTCGTAGAGGCGCTGAGCGATGACCTCGGCGCTGGTCGCCATCAGCGGGCCGGTGAATTGAGCCGCGCATACCCATCGCGGGTCTGCGGCAGTTTGCGGTCCAGAAGGCGGGAGGCCACGACGGTGCGCAGGATCTGCGCCGTGCCGCCACCGATGGTGAACATGCGCGCATCTCGCACCATTCTCTCAAGCGGCAGATTGCGTGAGTAGCCCGCCGCGCCGAACACCTGCAGCGCGTCGTTGGTTACCTTGATGGCGGTCTCGGAGGCCAGGATCTTGGCCTGGGCGGCCTCCAGCGGATCGGGAAAACCGTCTCCCGCGGCGGCCTTGTAGATCAATGCCTGGGCCGCCGCCAGGGAAATGCTCATGTCCGAGAGCATCCACTGCAGGCCCTGGAATTCACAGATCGGACGGCCGAACTGTTCGCGGGTCTGGGCGTAATCGAGCGCCAGTTCATAGGCCCCCTCGGCGATCCCGAGCGCTACCGTCGCCGCGCCGACGCGCTGGGCATTGTAGGCGTTCATCAACCCGGCGAAGCCCCGGCGCAATCCTTCGGGCGGCAGCACGATCATGTCTTCCGGAACCTCAAGGTCCTCGAACAGGACCTCGGTCTCGGGAATGCCCTTGAGACCCATGGCGGGTTCGCGCCGGCCGATGCGCAAGCCCTTGGGCGTCCCGGCCTCGGCGTCACGCAGACAGAGAAAACCGCCGATGCCCTGTTCCTCGCCGTTCTCGAAGACGCGGGCGAAGATCAGGTGAACCCTGGAAACGCCACCGCCCGTGATCCAGTGCTTGCCGCCGTTCAGAACGTAACGGTCGCCCTGTTTGTCGGCGCGCGTCGTCATTTCCGTGGCGGCGCTGCCCGCGCCGGGTTCGGTGATGCAGATGGCCGGTTTGTCGCCGGCCAGTACGGCGTCGGCGGCCAGGCGCTTTTGCGCTTCCGAGCCGAATTGCATGACAGCGCCGATGGCGCCCATGTTGGCTTCCACCACGATGCGTCCCGTGACGCCGCAAACCTTGGCCATTTCCTCGATGACCAGCACGGCTTCGGCATAGCCCAAACCCTGTCCGCCGTAGGCTTCGGGGATGGTCATGCCCATGAAGCCGGCGCCGGTCAGTGCCGCGACGTTGTCCCAGGGGTATTCCTCCGTGCGGTCGACTTCCGCAGCGCGCGCGGCGATGACATCCGTCGCCAAGGCCCGCGCGGCGTCGCGGATTTGAATTTGCGTTTCGCTCAGTCGAAGCATGTTCCTACCCCTTGCCTCAAATCACCTTGCCGCGCCGCAATTCGGCCAGCGCCCCGTCATCCAAATCCAGCAGTTCCGTCAGCACCTCGTCGGTATGTTGGCCCAGTGTCGGCGGCGGACGGCGGTAGCTGACGGGCGTTGCGCCCATTTTCAGCGGATTGCCGATCAGATCGACGGCGCCGGAACCGGCGCTGGGATGGGGCATCGATATCTTCATGTCGCGGACCGCCACCTGTTCGCTGGCGAAGACCTCCGGCACGGTATCGACCGGACCCACCGGGACGCCGCGCTGCTTCAACCCTTCCAGAACGTCGGCCTTGCTGAACTTCCTAACTTCGACCTCCAGCAGCGCCACCAATTCGTCGCGGTGCGCCAGCCTGTCGGCATTCCTGACGAAGCGCGGGTCCGCCGCCAGGTCCGGCACCGCCAGCATGTCGCAGAAGCGTTCGAACTGCCGGTCATTGCCGACGGCGACGATGACGTGGCCGTCGGAGGTTTCAAAGACCTGATAAGGCACGATGTTGGGGTGCTGGTTGCCGCGTCGCGTGGGCGGCTGACCGGACGTCAGGTAGTTCGTGCCCTCGTTGATCAACCAGGCGATCTGGCTATCCAGCAGCGATATGTCGATGTACTGGCCCTGGCCGGTGAGGTCGCGGTGGCGCAGCGCCCCGAGAATGGCGACGCCGGCGTACATACCGCACATCACGTCGGCAATGCCGACGCCGACCTTCATGGGCTCACCCTCGGGATCGCCCGTGATGCTCATCATGCCACCCTGGCCTTGGGCCAGGATGTCGTAGCCGGCCTGTTCGGCGTGCGGGCCGTATTGGCCGAAACCGGTGATGGAGCAGTAAACCAGATGGGGATGGCTTTCCTTGAGGTCGTCATAGCCGAGGCCGTAGGCCGCCAGGCCGCCCACCTTGAAGTTCTCGATCAGAATGTCGCACTGCGCCGCCAGCCGGCGCACCAGGTCCGCCCCTTCGGCCTTGGATATATCCACGGCGACCGAGCGCTTGTTGCGGTTGGCGCAGAGATAATAGGCGCTTTCCGAGGTATCCGTCCCATCGGCGTCCTTGACGTAAGGCGGGCCCCAGGTGCGGGTATCGTCGCCTACGCCGGCCCGTTCGACCTTGATGACATCGGCGCCCAGATCGCCCATGAGCTGCGTGCAGGTCGGGCCAGCCAGGATGCGCGTCAAATCGAGAACGCGGGCGCCGGAGAGCGCACCAGCGGATAGGTTGGCGGGAGACGTCATGGGCCTGGACTCTTCTCGCAAGAAAAAAGGGACATGTAACGAGTACATGCCCCTTAGAACGGTTTCAATGCGTAATGGCCGTCTATTCGGCGAATTCCTTCTCGTGGATCCAGGCGCCGACCTTGGGGGCCTGGCCGGTTTCGTTCCATTCCTTGAGCATATCCTCGGCAATGCTGGTCGTGCGGTCCCAAAGTTCCTTGTCCCCGACATTGCAGGAAAGCTCCAGGCGGTGTCCGTTGGGGTCGAAGCAATAAATCGACTTGAACAGGGTATGATCGGTTACACCGACGACATCCAGGCCGTGGGATTCCCAGCGTTCCTTGGCCGCCAGCAGGTCATCCATGCTTTCGACCTCGAAAGCGATGTGCTGGACCCAGTCGGGGGTGTTTTCATCGCGGCCCATTTTGGGCGAATTGGGCAATTCGAAGAACGCCATGTAGCTGCCCGGCCCGGCCTCGAAAAAGATGTGCATGTAGGGGTCGGGCTCATGGGTCGACGGCACCTTGTCCTCCGACATCGCCATGGCGAACTTCATCCCCATGACCTTGGTGTAGAAATCCACCGTTTCCTGTGAATTGTTGCAACGGTAGGCAACGTGGTGCACCCCTTTGATGGCCATGATCTGTCGTCCTTCCAGTCAATTTGATGAACCCGCGGTCCAATGGATCGGGCCCGTGTGCTTCCCGAATTATCGTGCCGCGCACCCTACCCGCGACCGCCTATTGGTTTCAAGTGTACCTTTTTGAATTGATATAAATCAAAGGCTATTCAGGACTTGAAACCTACAATATTCTGGCTTTTGCGGCTTTGGTCAAAGCGCCGCCCGGAACCACGTGGTCGGTATGCAGCACATTCTCAAGACATTAAGTAATTCACTTGGCGCCGTTACCAAGTGGGAAGTTTTGAGCGTTTTCGCGCTGCTGCTGTCCGCGCGGGAACACCCGGCCGACGTATCACGCCTGCGGGCCGAGATGATACTGGCCCGGGTCCACCTGATCGCCGGCGCGTTTTCGGCACTCACGCTGTTGTGGATTGCCGTCGACGCCTTCGCCTTCCCGACGGAGGTTTGGCAAACCCTGGCTGTCGGCCGGGCCATGACGGCGGGTGCCCTACTGTTCCTGGCCTATATCTCGAACAAACCGGGCGAGATGACGGACGCGCGCCTGTGCGCCGCCTTCATGTTCGCCATCCCAACCCTCTTTTACGCCGCCTGCTATCCCTACCTTTCGGATTTCGAAACAATGGGCTGGGCCAAGACCGTCTTCACGGGCTATGCCCTGCTGCCCTTCATCGTCATCGCCGGCTTGAGTATTCTGCCGATCTCACTGGCCGAGGCCCTGGCGTTCGCCGCTCCCCTGCTGCTGGCCAACAGCGCCATCCATATCTTTCTCGTCGACGTCGAGAATATCTACACGTTGACGGGCATTCTGTGGCTGCTGGTTCTGGCCGCAGCGGTATCGGCCATCGCGGGCGTGAGCCAGCTGCAGCTCATCATCGAGATCGCCCGCCAGGCCGCCGTCGACCCGCTGACGCATGCCATGGTGCGCCGCATCGGCCAACAGGTGCTGGAGAACCAGTTCAACGTGGCCGACCGGCAAAAGTCCGCGCTGGCCGTCGCGTTCGCCGACATCGATGATTTCAAATCGGTCAACGACCGCTTCGGACACGACGAAGGCGACCGCATCCTGCGCCAGGCGGCCGATCATCTGTCGCAGCATCTGAGACGGGCCGACGTGCTGGTGCGCTGGGGCGGCGAAGAGTTTGTGATCCTATTGCCCGGCACGGACACGGATGGCGCGCGCCAAGTCGCCGCCCGCATCTTCGAGGAGGGCTTGGGCGAGCGGCCGGAGGGCCGAGCGCTCACCATCAGCATGGGCATCGCCGAAATCCAGGCGGACGAGCCGGAAAGCTGGTCCGATCTCGTGGCCCTGGCGGATGAGCGCATGTACCAGGCAAAAAAGAACGGCAAGAACCGTTTCGTCCTCCCCAACGGATAACATCCGCGTCATCGCCGGTACGGACATGTCGCTTTCTCATATTGTTTGTTAGAATGATTCCGGAATTTGTGGCGGGCAATGGGGGTCACAATGTCGGACACGGATCAAGCCGGCGCCGGTGAGGGCGCCTTGCCGGAGTACGGTATTTCAGCAGAGATTTCGGACTACAACGTCCGCATCGAATACAACGGCGTCACCGTCGTCGACAGCGACAAGGCCGTGCTTTACCGGGAATCGCGCCTGCCCGCAGTCTACTACTTCCCCCGCGAGGACGTGCGCATGGACCTCATGCAGCGCACCCGTCACCGCACCCACTGCCCCTTCAAGGGCAACGCCTCCTACTGGTCACTTGAGGTCGGCGACAACAAGATCGAAGACGCCGTCTGGTCGTACGAAAACCCCCTGCCGGAGGCCAACGCCATCAAGGGGCACCTGGCCTTCTATCTCTCCAAGATGGGTGTTTCATACAACGAGGACAGCGACTACGAGACCGTCCAGACCGAAATGGACAGCCACGGCAGCGTCTTCGTCGACTGGTTGATGCGGGAAGGCTGGGACACCCAGTCGCCGTCGGAACTGACCCAGCAATTGGGCGGCGTGCTGGTCGAAAGCGGCATGTCGGTGAGCCGCATGTCGGTTTTCATCCGCACGCTGCATCCGCTGCTGATCGGCTCGGCCTACGTCTGGCGGCCCGACAAGGAGGACGTGCATTCCTTCGTCCTGACCCACGATACGCTCTCAAGCCCGCTGTTCCTCGACAGTCCCCTGATCCCGATCTTCAACGGCGCGGGCGGTATTCGCCGCCGGCTGGAAGGCGACAACCCGCTGCTGGATTACGGCATCATCAAGCAATTGCACGAAGAAGGCATGACCGATTACGCCGCCATGCCGATGACCTTCTCCGACGGCCAGATCAACGCCTTGACGATGTCGACCGACCGCGACGGCGGCTTCACCACCGCCGAATTGGGCCGGGTGCACGAGATCCTGCCCGTCCTCAGCCGTTTTTACGAAGTCCACGCCGCCCGCAGCATGAGCAACTCGCTGCTGCAGACCTACCTGGGCCGGCACACCGGTGAAAAGGTGCTCAAGGGATTGATCAAGCGCGGCGATTCCGAGGAACTGAACGCCGTGATCTGGTTTTGCGACCTGCGCGGGTCGACGCCGCTGGCCGAAAGCATGTCGCGCGAGGAGTTCCTCGCCGTCCTCAATCATTTCTTCGAGTGCATGGTCAAGCCGGTTGTCGAGTACGGCGGCGAAGTGCTGCGTTTCATCGGCGACGCCGTGCTTGCCGTCTTTCCGCTGCTGGACGGGGACGCGGTTCAGCAACGCGCCTGCGACGACGCCCTGACGGCGGCCTCCGACGCCGAGGACCGCATGAAGAAGTTCAACGAGGAACGGGCGGCCGAGGGCCTCGATCCCCTGGACTTCGGCATCGGCCTGCATGTCGGCCGCCTGACCTACGGCAACATCGGCATCCCCGAGCGCCTGGAATTTACCGTCATCGGCGCCGCCGCCAACGAGGCCGCGCGCATCGAGAGCCTGACCAAAGAGGTCGATCCCCGCGTCGTCGTCTCCTCGGCCTTCGCCGAGCGCTGTTCCTCGCCGCTTGTGCCCATCGGCGAGTTTGAGCTGCGCGGCGTCAGCGAAAAACAGACGATCTACGTGCCCGAGGAGATGCCGGGGTTTTAGTTGCTTCCGTAGCCTCGGACGAATGCAGCAAAATTTCAGCTTTGCTGAATCGCCTGGCAGATGGCGTCGGTGAAACTGTCCGTCGAGCCGTTACCGCCGAGGTCCGGTGTGGTGCTGCTCCCCGATTTGAGCACTTCGCCCACCACATTCCGGATGGTCCCGGCGGCGGCGGCGAGCGGCCGGTCCTGGTGCCGCCGGCCCAGCCAGTCGAGCATCTCGGCGGCGGACAGGATCGTCGCCACCGGATTGGCGATGCCACGCCCGGCGATATCGGGCGCGGTGCCGTGGGAGCCCTGGAAGTAGCCGTAGTCGCCGCCAAGTTCGGCCGAGGGCGCGAGGCCCATGCCGCCCACGGTGGCGGCGCCGAGATCTGAAATGATGTCGCCGATGAAATTTTCGCAGACCAGCACGTCGAGGGTATCGGGCCGCTCCACCATGCGGATGGTAACCGCATCCGATAAGGCGTAATCGACCTCGAGCTCGGGAAAGTCCTCCAGAACCTCCTCGGCGACGCGACGGAAGAAGGCGAAGGATCTCAGCACGTTCGATTTGTCGACGATGGTGACGCGGCGCTTGCTGTCGGCCGGCGCGCCGCCGCGCTGCATGGCCAGTTCCGCCGCCTGACGCACAACCCGCGCCGTGCCCCTGCGGGTGATCACCATGGTGTCGCTGGCGATCTCGTCCCTCAAAAGATTGCCGCCCGACCGCGCGGCATAAAGGCCTTCGGTATTCTCCCGCACGATGACGTAGTCGATGTCGCCGGGCTTGCGTCCCGCCAGGGGCGAGGCAATGCCCTCGAACAGTTTGATCGGCCGCACGTTGGCATAAAGATCGAGGGCGGCGCGGATCTTCATGGAAAAATCCTGGCCGGCCTCGGTGCCGTCCGGATAAAGCACGCCCGGCAAACCCGCCGCGCCATGCAGCACGGCATCGGCGCTGCGACAGGCCGCCATGGTGGCTTGCGGAAACGCATCGCCGGTCGCCGTGTAGCAGTCCGCCCCGGCGGCATGTTCGCTAAATTCGAGGCGGTCGGCGACGGCGCTGGCCTGCAACACCGACACGGCGGCCCGGCAAACCTCGGGCCCGATGCCGTCGCCCGGCACCACGGCTATTTGGTATTTGGCCATTTGGCTAATCCGTGTAGGTCACCCGGCCCTCGATGGGATAGGCCGGATCGTTGTAGCCGGGCGTCGAGGGATGGCCGACGGTGACCAGGCTGTTCAGCAGGTCCTCGTCCTCGGCCGTAAACTCGTAATCCAGCGCGGCCACGTAGTCGTCCCACTGCTCTTCCGTGCGCGGGCCGCCAATGACGGCGGTCACCAGGGCGTTGTTCAGAACCCAGTTGACGGCGTAGTGCGTCAATTTCACCCCCTTGTCGCCGCAATAAGACTTGAGGTCCTGGGTGATAATCAGCGATTCCTCGCGCCATTCGGTCTGCATCAGACGCATGTCGTTGCGCCCGGCCCGGGTGCCCTCGGTCGGCTTGCTGAGTTCCTCCGGCTTGTACTTGCCGGTCAGCACGCCGCGCGCCAGGGGGCTGTAGGGCACCACGCCCATGCCGTAGTGATCGCAGGCCGGCAGGTGTTCGACCTCGGGCATGCGGTTCATGGCGTTGTAATAGGGCTGGCTGACGACGGGTTTGTCGACACCGAGGTCGGCGCAGACGTTGACGATCTCGGCCACCCGCCAGGCGCGGAAATTGGAGACGCCGAAATGGCGTACCTTGCCCGCCCGGATCAGGTCGCCCAGGGCGGAGACGGTCTCCTCCAAGGGCGTCTCCAGATCCTCCTTATGGAGGTAATAGACGTCGATGTAATCGGTACCGAGGCGCGCCAAACTTTCGTCGCAGGCCTGCATCACCCACTTGCGGCCCGCTCCTCCCCGGTTGGCGCCCTCGCCGATCTGGTTGCCGCACTTGGTCGCCAATACCCAGTCGTGGCGGTTTGCGGCAATGGCGCGGCCGGTGATTTCCTCGGAGGCGCCACCGGTGTAAACATCGGCGGTGTCGATGAAATTGACGCCCTGGTCATACGCCGACCCGACAATGCGCGCCGCCGTAGCCTCGTCGGTCGGGCCGCCGAACATCATGGTGCCGAGGCACAGGGGTGAGACGCGAAGGCCGCTCTGGCCGAGGGTGCGGTATTCCATGAAAGCCTCTTTCCACTCGATTGAGACCAAAAGCCTAGAGACTTTTCCGCGCATTGAAAACCTGAGGCCAACGACCGTTAATCTTTATTAAGTGCCTGACACCAATTAATTCACCAATTAATTGTTAATGGCTGGTGCCGGCGGCGTAGCGGGTCTTGTTCCAGACGTTGTACTTGCCGCTCGGTTTTTTCATGGGCAGGCGCTTGACCTCCTCAAGGGTCTTGGCGTCGTAAATCACGATTGCGCCGTCGTTCTCCCAGATGCTGATGAGGGCGTGGCTGCCGTCGCGGTCGAACTCGACGTGGGCGTTGGTCAGGCCGGGCGCGGGGTTGACCGTCTTGACAATCTTCAGCGTGCGTTTGTCGATGACGTGCAGCACATCGCGGTTGTCGCCGAAGAAGACGTCGACCCAGGCGTAGGGCGAACTTTCGTGGCTGCGCATGAAGAACCCGGGCCCCAGGGTCTCGATGATTTTGATGGTCTGCCACGATTGCATGTCGATGACGCTGACCAGCCCACCCCTGAGATGCGGCGTCGCCATGACGTCGCGGCCCTCATATTGCCAGGTGATGCCGGAGCCCAGATGCGGCATGCCGGCCAGCTCGATGTCGGCAATCTTGCGGCCGACGTTGAGGTTGACGACCTGGCCGTTCTTGGCGTTGCGGGCGGCGCCGATCAGGTTGCGGTAATCCAGGTCGAAAAAGAAATCGTCGAGGTAATCGTCGAGCATGATGCGCCGCACCGGAAACGGTCCGGGCATGGGGATGGCCTCCTCCATGCCCTCCTCGTGGTTGTGCACCAGGCCGGGGTAAACCTTGATGGCGGGATCGTAGGGGATTTCCCAGATCTCCGGGATGTCTTTCAGCGCCGCCACGAAGCTGTTGCGCGGCGGCGCGGTATAAACGGCGCTGACCCGCGAGGACCTGCCCTTGGTGTCCTTGACGTCGATCACTTTGATCGGCGAGAGATCCTTGGCCGACAGGGCGACCAGGGTATGCGGCAGGTTGTTAGCCACCATCAGGAACTTGCCGTCCGACGAGACCGCGACGTTGCGCGTGTTGATGCCGGCGCGGATTTCGGCCACCGGCTGCAGGCCCCAAAGATCGTACATCGAGACCCAACCGTCGCGGGAAGCGAGGTAGACGAAGCGGCCGTCCGGGGAATACTTGGCGCCGCCATGGACCGCGAAGCGCGTCTTCATGCGGGCCAGCGGCTCGAAGCGGTCCCCGTCGAGGATGGTGATGTAGTGATCGAAGGTTTCCACCACCGTGAAAAGGTTGAGGGGATCGGCTTGGTGTTGAGGCGCCGCCGGCAGGTCCGCCAGTCGCGTCATGAATTTGCGTGATTTTGAAATCTCCGCCATGCCCCAGTCGGGAATGTGCGCAAGCGGCGTATAGATCAACGTCACCAGAGCGTCGATATCGGCTTTCAAGAGCTGTTGCCCGAAGGCCGGCATCTGGCTGGCTGGACGGCCGCGGGCGATGACGCCGGCCGCCTTGGACTTGCGCAGGCGTCTCAGGTTTTCCGGCAACAGCGCCGGGCCCTGGCCGCCGAGCCGGTCGGCGCCGTGGCACCAGGCGCAAAAGTTGTCGTAGTTCTGTTCGGGCGTCTGGCCCAGCGCCGACGTGGCCGCCAGCGCCCAAACCAATGCGCTCGCCACCAAACCGAATAAGCGCATGTCAGGCGGTCCTTCGTTGTCCTCGCGTCGCGGAGAAGGGTACGACTTTGAGGCGGTCGCCGCCACCCGAGACGCCGATCTCCTCATCGGTGAGATAGCAGCCGGGATCCTCGGCCCAGGCGTCGCCGGTCAGCTGGTAGGCCCGCACGCGGGTATTGCCGCCACAGATGCTGAAATGGGCGCAGCCGGCGCAATGGCCCTTGACCTTGCGGGGTGATTGTTTGAGCCCCGCCATCAGCGGATCGGAGATGTCCGGCCAGATCTCGGAGAACGCCCGTTCGCGCACGTTGCCCAGGGTGTGATGCCACCACATTGTGTCGGGATGGACGTTGCCCAGATTGTCAATGTTGGCGATGTTGACGCCCGAGGAATTACCGCCCCAGCGCTCCAGCATCGGGCGAATATCATCAAGGCGCTCGGGCATGTTGCGCTCCACCCACATCAGGAAGTAGATCGCGTCGGCGTCATTGTTGCCGGTGACGTAGTCGCGCTCACCCCCGGCCTCGGCATCTTTCCAGGCCCGATCGAACAGCATGTCGAGCGCCTCGCGCGTGGCCTGAAAGACGGCGTCGGAGCCCCGGTTGTGATTGCCGCGGCCGGCGTAGTTGAGGTGGGACAGATAGAAACGGTCGATGCCATCGGCCTCCATCTTGTCCATCATTTCGGGCAGTTCGTGGGCGTTGTCCTGCGTCATGGTAAAGCGCAGGCCGACGCGGAGGTCGCGTTCCTGACACAGCGCGATGCCGCGCATGGACTGGTCGTAGGCGCCGGCCTTGCGCCGGAAGGTGTCGTGGGTGGCCTGCAGGCCGTCGATGGAGACACCGACGTAGTCGTAGCCGATCTCGGCGATGGCGTCGATGTTATCGCTATCGATCAGGGTGCCGTTGGTCGACAACCCGACGTAGAAGCCCTTGGCCTTGGCCCGGTGGGAAATGTCGAAGATATCGGGGCGCAACAAGGGCTCGCCGCCCGAGAGGATCAGCACGGGCACGCGGAAATCACGCAGATCGTCCATCACCCCGAAGATCTCTTCGGTCGACAATTCGCCCGTGAAGTCCTTGTCGGCGGAAATCGAATAGCAGTGCTTGCAGGTCAGGTTGCAGCGCCGGATCAGGTTCCAGATGACGACGGGGCCGGGGGGCGATCCGCCGCCGCTGCCGCGCCGCGTTTCGGGCGCGTGGCCGGCCAGGGTTCGCATGTATTGGGAAACGCGGAACATGGGCTACCTCCGATCACCGGATTTGGGCGCGCCCAGGCGAAAGCCGGTCTTCTTCAAAATTGCCGTGCTGAACAGCACCTTGTGGCCCCGGTCGCGCGCACCCAGCAGGTCCGCGATCCGGGCAACCTGATCATGGACCGCCGCGCGATCGCGGCCATGCACCATGGCGAACAGGTTGTAGGGCCAGTCCGGCAAATGGCGCGGCCGGCGGTAACAGTGGCTGACGAAATCGAGGGCGCCGATTTCCCGTCCCGCCGCATCGGCCTCGTCGTCCGAGACGTTCCAGACGCTCATGCCGTTACCGCGGTAACCTAGCTTGTAGTGATTGGGCACGGTGGCGATGCGGCGGATGATGCCGGCGTCAAGCATCGCCTGCAGGCGCGCCATGACTTCCGGCCCCGTCAGTCCCAGTTGGTCGGCGATGTCGTGGTAGGGCCGGGGCGTCAGCGGCAGGCCCTGCTGCGTCGCCGCGACGATCAGGCGGTCGACGGCGTCCAGGCCCGTTTCGGTGTCGAATTCGCCGGCGCTGCTCATGGCCTAAACCTCGAAGTGCAGGCCGACGAAGTATTCGTCGGTCCTCGGCATGTCGTGGACGGCGAGGCCGGTTTCGGTTTCGATTTCGCCGATCGCCTCGGCGATGCGGCCGGGTGTGTCGGTGGCGACGACGAACCACATGTTGAATTCGTCATCACGGGCGTAGTTGTGGGCGATCTCGTCGTGGGCGTTGACCTGTTCGGCGACCGCGTCGAAGCGTTCTTGCGGCACCTTCATGGCGGCCAGCGTGAGTTCACCGCCCAGGCGCTCGGCGTGGTACATCGGACCGAAGCGGCTCAAAATCCCGTCATCGAGCAGCCTTTGCAAACGTTCGATCAACTCACCTTCGGTTAGGCCGAATTGTGCGGCGGCCTCGGCGTAGGGGTTCTCCGCGACGGGGAACCCGCGTTGCAGTGTGTTGATGATCGCCCGGTCGGTGTCGTCCAGGCTGGCCAGAAGCGGTGCGTCGTCGGGCTTGGTCATTCCGCGGCCTCCCCCCGGCCTGTCCGGCCGAGGTAGTGCGCGCCGCGCTGCTTGAAACGCCGCGTGCTGAACAAGACATCCTGCGGCACGTCCTCAAGGCCGCAGTGCTTGGCGGCTTCGGCCACCTGGGCTTTGACAATGTCCCGGTCGCGACCATGAACCATGGCGTAAAGATTGTAGGGCCAGTTGGGGTCGGGCCGGCGTTGATAGCAGAGACGAACGTATGCCAGTTCGCCCAGGCGCATCCCGACGTCGTCCACCCGGTCCTCCGCGACCTGCCAGACCGTCATGGCATTGGCCTGAAAACCCAGCTCGTGGTGGCGCACGATGACGCCGAAGCGCCGGATGGTGCAGGCCTGTTGCAGGGCACGCAGGCGGAAAATGACCGCCTCGCCCGTAAGACCGCAGGCTGCGCCGATTTCGTCATAGGGGTGCGTCACCAGGGGTAGGCCGCCTTCGAGCACGCCCAGAAGATCCTTGTCCCGCGCATCCGGCAGCGGCGGCTGGGCCGCCGGCATGCAGGGTGAGATGTCTTCGTCCCGGCCGTCGATGTCGAAGCCGAGATCGATGAAATAGTCCCGCACCATGGGCAGGTCGAGTACCGCCAATCCGGTTCGCCCCTCGATATCGGCGAGCACGCGGGCGACACCGGCCTTGCTGGCGGCGGTCACAACGAACCAGAGATTATAATCGTGCTCCCGTTCGTAGTTGTGATTGACCTCGTCGTAGGCGCTGACCAGAGCCGCCACGGCTTCGAGCTGATCCGCCGGCACGCGCAACGCAGCGAGCGTCGCGGCGCCGATGGCGCCGGGCCGCAGGGTGGCGCCGATGCGGCTGACGGATCCCGCTTCCTTGAGCTCCCTGAAGCCCGACATGACCTCGGCCTCGGTCACGTCAAGCTCGTGGGCGATGACGGCGTAGGGTTGCGCCACCAGCGGGAAATCCCGTTGGTAGTCGTTCAAGAGCTGGTGAGCGATGTCCCGTGCCATGCCGCGTCCCCTACAGGCCGATCCGGTGGGCGCGGCTGGTGAAGAAGATACCGCTGGGCTTGGCCGCCTTGAGGCTGGCGCGCTGCTCGAAGGTCTTGGTGTCGTAGACGACGACCTCGCCGGCGTCGCGCACCGAGAGCCAGACCTCCTCGCCGCGCGGCGTGAATTCCATGTGCAGGACGGCGGGGCCGGGCTTGAGCGTCTTGACGATGCGGCGGCTGGCCACGTCGATGACCTGAATGGTGTCGTTGTCGGGGAAGGCGAAGTTGACCCAGATCTGCCGCCCGTCCGGCCGGGCCATGACGAACACGGGCTGGCCGTGGACGGCGATGCGGCCGACCTCGTTCCACGAACCGGCTTCGGCGATCAGCACCTCGTGGAGGCCGATGGCGGGGAAGAAGGCGTGGCCGTCGGCCATCGCCCAACCTTCGAGATGCGGCATCTTGTAGACCGGCATCTTCTTGCCGCCCCGGCCGTAGCCCGAGAGGATGCGCTTGGCACCGGCTTCGACGTTCCAGAGATCGACCATCGCCAGGCCGTCCTCGCCGAACAGACCGGCGACGTACCAGCGCCCGTCCGGCGTGATCAGGCCGTCGTACGGGAGCTTGCCGATGTCGGTCATCTTGGTGATCGCCGGTTTGGCCGGATCGGTCATGTCGACCACCCAGATCTCGCCGGCATCGTAAAGTCCGAAGACGAAGCGCTGGCCCGGTGCGTCGACCAGGCCGACGGTCTTCGATTGTTCGCCGTCGGCGCCGATGGCCGGGATGTCTGCCACCATCTCGAGCGTTTCGGTGTCGAAGATGCGCACACCGCCGGGCTTGTAGTTTGAGACCGCCACCAGCTTGCCGTCCTGGGAGATGGCGCCGCCGATGGAGTTGCCGGCCTGGATGGTGCGGCCCGTGATGCGGCGCTCCAACAGGTCCACCTTGGTCAAGCCGCCGTCGCGCCCGAAGATGAAGGCGTAGCGGGCGTCGCGCGAATAGACCGCCGAGGCATGGGAAAGATCGCCGAGGCCCGAGACGGTGGCGAGGCTGGTGCGCGCCGAATTGTCGACGATCTGGACGTTGCCGTCGGCGCGTTCGATGACGATGCCGAGGTCGCCGGTGCCGCGCACTTCCGTGCAGGCGGCGGCCAACAGGGCGCAAAGCGACACGAGGATGAGGCGCGGACCCGTCACTGTTTCAGTCCTTTGCGTAATCTGGCGACCAGCCAGGCCGCCTCCTCGTGCGTGAGGAACGGCCGCCACGGCGGCATCGGCGTGCCGGGCACGCCGTCCAGAATGATCTCGATCAAGGCGTCGTCCGTAAAATGTTCGAGGGCTTCGGGCATCAGCGGCGAACCCAGTCCGCCGCGGCGCGTCAGACCATGGCACGAGCCGCAATCCTGTTCCAGCAGGACGCCGAGCTCCGCCCGGCGCGGCGGAGTCATTTCGGCTGCCGCCGCTTGAGATACCCCCCCGAGTATCAGCAATGCGAGGAGGGCGCTATTGAGCCGCGACCAAGACATTGTCCAGTTCCGCCGCGCCTGTCCCGGCGTCGGCGAACCAATCGAGGGCGCCCGCAAGCTCGACCACCCGGCCGATGACCAGCAGGCAGGGCGCGCGGAATTCCTGCGCCGTCACGTCTGCCGGAAGCTCGGCCAAGGTCGAGACCAGCCGGCGCTGATCGCTCTTCGTGCCGTTTTCGATGGCCGCAGCCGGGGTCGAGCCGGCCAGGCCGTGTTCGATGAGCTGGCGTAAGATTTCCTTGAGGTTGGCCAGGCCCATATAGACGACCAGCGTGGTGTCGGCATCGGCCAGGCTTTGCCAGTTGAGATCGAGCGGCTTGTCTTCGCGGCAATGACCGGTGACGAAGCGGACACTGCGGGCCAGGCCGCGATGGGTGAGCGGGATGCCGGCATAGGCACTGGCGCCGGTGGCGGCGCTGATGCCGGGAACGACTTCAAAAGGGATGCCGGCGGCGACGAGTTCGAGGGCCTCCTCGGAACCGCGCCCGAAGACGAAGGGATCACCGCCCTTGAGACGGATGGTGCGGCGGCCGCTGCGGCCAAGGCGCACCAGGGTCTGGTTGATCTCTTCCTGCGGCAGATGATGCGCGCCGGCGGCCTTGCCTGCATTGATGCGGCTGGCGCCGACCGGAATGAGATCGAGAATTTCGGGACCGACGAGACGGTCGTAGACCACGACCTCCGCCGATTGTATGAGCCTGAGGGCCTTGACCGTCAGAAGCTCGGGATCGCCCGGACCGGCGCCCACGAGAAAGACGTTCGCCGCGTCTGAAGACCTGCCGGGTGCTGTTTTTTTCATGTCATCCCCCCACGGGATAAAACATTTCACATTGACCAAAGGCCCAACCGGGCGGGGCCGAAACCCCGCCCGGCGGAACCCTACTAGTAGATGTCGTGCTGCGTGTTGAGCACGTTGAACTTGCCCGTGGGCGTAATCAGGCGCTTATCCTTGATCACTTTCACGAGCTTACGCGTCTTGTCGTTGATGACGACGATGGCGGACTGTTCGGTCGCTGCATTCCACACCGACCACCAGATTTCGCTGCCGTCCTTGTTGTATTCGCCCTGGACGACGCGCTTGACGCCCTCGGCGATACCCGACCATTCGCCGACCGGGATGACGTCATAACCTTTTTCAAGGTTGTCGACGTCAAAGACGGCAACCCCAACGGCGACCCGGACGCCGCGCGGGCCTCTTACGAGCAGTTCTTGGAAATCA
>CAYOAD010000003.1:55535-59522 GCA_964401845.1 uncultured Rhodospirillaceae bacterium
TCGACGTCAAAGACGGCAACCGACGAGGCGATCGAGGCTTCGGGGTTGAGCGGCGTATCGACCCACAGGTTCTTGGACTTCGGATGGGTCTTGACGAACAGCGAACCGCCGCCCTGGCCTTCCAGTTCCTCGACCATCTTCCAGGCGTATTGGGGATGGTTCACCGGATCGGTACCGATCAGTGCGATAACCTCGTCGCCCAGGTGGCTGGTGGCCCAGACGGGGCCGTACTTGGGATGGACGAAATTGGCGCCGCGGCCGGGGTGCGGCGTCGTGCCGGTTTCGATCTTGGCGACCAGCTTGTCGTCCTTGGTGTCGATCACCGCAATGGTGTTGCGGGCATTGGCCGCGGCCATGAAGTAGCGGCCGGTGGAATCAAACCCGCCGTCGTGCAGGAAGCGCTCGGCGCCGATGGTGGTGATCTTGAGATTGTTCAGGTCGGTGTAATTCACCATCATCACCTGGCCGGTTTCCTTGACGTTGACCAGGAAGGTCGGCGCGTAGTGCGAGGACACGATGGCGGCGACCCGGGGTTCGGGGTGATACTCCTGGGTGTCGACCGTCATGCCGCGCGTAGCGACGATCTTCTTGGGCTCCAACGTCTGACCGTCCATGATGACGAACTGGGGCGGCCAGTAGGCGCCGGCGACGGCGTACTTGTCTTCCCAACCCTTGAACTTGGAGGTTTCGACCGAACGGGCCTCAATACCGACCTTGATTTCGGCAACCGTGTTGGGGTGCTTCATCCAAAGATCGATCATGTTGATCTTGGCGTCACGGCCGATGACCATGAGGTAGCGGCCCGAAGCCGACATGCGCGAAATATGCACGGCATAACCGGTGTCGATGATCTCGACGATCTCCTTGGTGCCGCCGTCGATCAGTGCAATCTGGCCGGCGTCACGCAGCGTGACGGAGAAGATGTTGGCGAGATCGAGATCGTTCTCCTGCTTGGTCGGGCGCTTGTCGACCGGGATGACGACCTTCCAGGAGGCCCTGGTTTCCTTCATGCCCCATTCCGGGGGCTGCGGCGGTTCGTTCAGCAGGTACTTCGCCATCACGGTGATCTGCTTTTCGCTAAGACCGCCCTCGGCGCCCCAGTTGGGCATACCGGCAGGTGAACCGTAAGTGATGAAGTCCTTGAGGTAATCGAAGCCGAGTTCCTTCGTGACCTTGGTGGTCAGCGGTTTACCCGTGGCGCCTTTGCGCAGCACGCCGTGGCAACCGGCGCAGCGCTCGAAGTAAATCTGGCGGGCTTCGTTGAATTCGGCGTCGGTCAGAGCCGGCGCGCCTTTGGTAATGAGTTGTTGTCCACCCTGAACCGAATCGAGCGAGGGCTGGTATTTGCCGCCCGGCGTCGTCTCGTGACCTTTTAGTTTGTTCTTGGGTGTTTCGGCCGCCGATGCGGCCAATGTTCCGACAGCGATCACGGCGGCAGCCGTAAACGTGCCTAGTATTTTGGCGTTAATCATTAATTCCTCCGTTGCTTCAGGGGCAGTTGAAGCATGGTTTCGAAAATGTCCTCCCCCGCTCGGACGGATGACCGAATTTGGGTAGCACGCGGCCCAACCGGTACGATTGACTTCGGTCAACGGTACGATTTCCGCCGCTTCATTTGCTTGACGCAGATCAAGGTGCTGCCCGTCCCCGGGGTTTAATCTGATCCACATGGCTGCCGAAATATTATTTAATTTCAATTGGTTATCCAAATACCCAAAGGATGGAGCCGGGTCCCTGCCGGCACTCTTGCGGGGGGTTGCGACCCTTTGTCGCAGCGCGCTCTTGGCGGCTCTCACAATTTTCCTCGTTCTCTTACCGGCTCCCCCCGCTGCGGCAAAAAATCCCGCCGGCCTGCCACTGCAAACCATCTTCCCCGGCGCCGAACGCATCGGACCCATTGAGGGCACGCCGCCGGCCGCCGCCGCCTGGCGGGACGACGCCATCATCGGTTACGTCTTTCTGACCTCCGACGTCGTGCGTTCCGTCGGCTATTCGGGCAAGCCCATCCAGACCGCCGTCGGTCTGGATCTGAACGGCAAGATCACCGGCGCCGTCATCATCGAACACCACGAGCCCATCCTCATTCTGGGCATCGACGACAGCCATCTGGACGCCTTCGTGAGGTCCTATACCGGCGTCAGCGTCCGCACCAAGGTCAGCGTCGGGCGCAGCCGGGCGGCGCCGGACGACGACGCGGATACTTTGGTCGTGGACGGTATCTCGGGCGCCAGCGTCACCTCCATCGTGTTCAACGATTCCATCATGCGGGCTGCCCGCGCCGTGGCGCGCAGCCGGGGCATCATCGAAGGCGGCGGGATCAAGGAAGCCCAGCTCGATCTCGAGCTCTTCGAGGAGGAGGATTGGCAGAACCTGCTGGCGGGCGGCGCGGTCACGCGGCTGTTCCTGCGCAACCGCGAAGTCGACGAGGGCTTCGTCACGCAAACCGGCCGCGCCGCACCCCCGGTGACACCGCGCGAGCCCCGGGGGAAGTTCATCACGCTTTACGCCGCCTTGCTGACACCCGCCGGGATTGGCCAGAACCTGCTGGGCTTTGCGCCCTACAGCAAACTCAGCGCCGGGCTCAAACCCGGCGAGCAGGCCCTGCTGATCGCCGCCCAGGGCCTTTATTCCTTCAAGGGCTGGGCCTGGCGCAAGGGCGGCGTCTTCGACCGCCTGCAACTCGTCCAGGGCCAGACGACCCACCGTTTCACCAAGGAACAGCACCGCCTGATCGAAAGACTGCAGGTCAAGGGCGGCCCCAAGTTCCGCGAGATGGGCATCTTCGTCGTCCCGGCCCACAAGGGCTTCGATCCCACCGCGCCCTGGCGGCTCGAACTGATCGTGACGCGCGACACCGAAGACGGCCAGACCGTGCAGGCCAAGTTTCCGCTCACCTATCAGGTGCCGGACCGCTTTATCGTGCGTCCCGAAAGCGCCGGTATCAGCGACGGCAGCCTGACCTCGGCGCTCGACGAAGCCGCCTTGGTCGGCGACGGCGTCTGGCTCCAGGTCTGGCAGAACCGCCTCGGCGAAATCGCCGTTCTCATCGGTGCGCTCTTGCTGCTCTACGTGCTGCTGGTGTTTCACGACACCGCTGCGAAGAACCCAAGCTTCGTGCGCACCGTCCGGGTGGTGTTCCTCGCCTTCACCGTCGTCGGCCTGGGCTGGCTGATGAGCGCCCAGCTCTCGGTCGTCAACGTCATCACCTTCATCAATGCCTTGCTGACCGAATTCCGCTGGGATTTCTTCCTCCTTGACCCCATCGTCTTCATCCTCTGGTCCTACGTCGCGGTCGCCCTGCTGTTCTGGGGCCGGGGCGTGTTCTGCGGCTGGCTTTGCCCCTTCGGCGCGCTGCAGGAGCTGGCCTCGCGCGCCGCGCGCATCCTGCGCCTGCCGCAAATCCCCATTCCCTTCGGGCTCTCCGAGCGGGTCTGGCCGATCAAGTACATCCTCTTCCTCGGGCTATTGGCGCTCTCGCTGCACTCCGTCGACCTGGCCGAAATCGGCGCTGAGGTCGAGCCCTTCAAGACGGCCATCGCGCTCAAGTTCGTCCGGGCCTGGCCCTTCGCCGCCTATGCCCTGGGCCTGTTGGCGGCGGGCATGTTCGTCGAACGCGTCTTCTGCCGCTACCTCTGTCCCCTCGGCGCCGCCCTGGCCATCCCGGCCAACAACCGCATGTTCGACTGGCTGCGCCGCCGCCGGCAGTGCGGTACCGAATGCCAAATCTGCGCCACACGCTGCCCGGTCCAGGCCATCCACCCCGACGGCCGCATCGATCCGCATGAGTGCATCTACTGTCTCGATTGCCAGGTGCTCTACTACGACGATAAGGTTTGTCCGCCCGCCATCGCCCGGCGCAAACGGCGCGAGGACAGGGCGGCGCGCAAGGCGGCCCGGGAGGCGGCCCGCACCGAGGCCCTGCAGCAAACGCCCGAGGAGACGGCCCCATGACCGCCATCAGCCGCCGCCGCGCCATTTCGCTGACCG
>CAYOAD010000004.1:0-47898 GCA_964401845.1 uncultured Rhodospirillaceae bacterium
CCTGCTCCCTCTCAAAGTTTAAGAAGAAGCCGTCATTCCTGAAAGTGCGAAAGATTCTGGACACTACCGGTAGATCTCGTCGGTAACGAGATAGTCGATGAAATCCGCGCCCGTGGTGATGGAGTAACCCAAATAGTGAACGGTCAGCCTGGCCGGCCGCCTGGCCATAATGCTCAGGCAATTGTCCAAAGTCTGTCCGGACACATCGATCAGGATGTCGATGTCGTCTTGTGCGATCTGCCGCGCCGCCGCAGCCGGGTCTCTGCCGCATTCCGAAAACTTATCGAAGGCCGCTCTGTATGAGCGGGAAAAATCGCTTGGTTCGGGATGGTTGGGGCAATATCCAAACACCTCAAAACGGTTCCGATCGTGGTGTTCGATGATCTGTTTCAGGAGCATTGGCAGGCTGTGAAAATGGACGTACGGAACGACATAGCCGATTCTGATGCGCTTCCGGTTGGTGGCGACAGTATTTGGCTGAACAGGCCTTTCCAGATTTTCAACGAGATCGAGGGACGCGTTATGCGCGGCCGAGGCTATGAACCCGTATGACACTGGTAGCGCTTGCAGATTATTCACGGCAACGCCAAGTGGCCTGCCCGCCGCAAGGTTTCCCTCGATCCTTTCAACGAGGCGCGTCACGAAATTTTCCGACCGTTCCCAATCGCAAAGTTTCAATATCGTCTCCACGACATCGCCCGATTCGAAAGTCGTTTCCGGCGCATCCGCCAGCGCGCGCAGGAAATTCTCGGCAACGTCGTTGAAGTTTTTCCGGGCACCCTGGATGTTCCGGCGCAGCACTTGGGATTCCTCGTCGGCGCCATCCGCCAGAATATCGATGGCATCGTCGTATTGCAGAGAATCCGCCAGAACCTCCGCGAGAGCGCGTTTCCGGACAACCGAATCGGGCGTGAGGTTCAAGGCCGTCTCAGCGGCGTTAAAGGCGGCGATTCCTTTGCCAAGCATGCGGCAAATACCGGCAAGTTCGTCGAATACCTCCGGGCTTTCCGGGAATTTGCCAGCCAAGGACCGTGTTAGCTCGAAAGCTTCATCACGACGGTCCAGATCGATCAGCGTCGCGACGAGAATGAGTTGCCCGTCGATGTTTTCAGGTGCTTCGGCAACCGCCCTTTCGAACCATTCCAGGGCCTGATCGAATTTTCCCTGACGGACAAACAAACTGCCTACGTTGCGCAGGTACATTGCTTCCCCGGGCGCCAATCTCACGGCCTCGAGGGCATGTTCGAGCCCTTCCTCGCCCCTCTCCAGGGCGACAAGCGAAACGGACAAGTTGCTGTGCGTCGCCGCATGGCCAGGCGCATCCGCCAAGGCGTTCTCGAAAATCCCCACGGCATCGTTATGCCGACCCAGGTTTTGCAGCGCCACGCCGTGGTCATTACTTACATCCGCAATCGCCACACCCAAGGCCGAAGCCTGTTCGAAATAGCCGACAGCGGCCTCGAAATTTCCCAGCGAATTGTTGATGGCGCCAAGGGCGACAGCAAATCGGGCATTGGTCGGATCTGATTCGAACGCACGGCCAAATATCGAAACGGCATCATCGACACGTCCCGCGTTCTGGTATGCGCCGGCCAGATTGCCAAGAAATTCCGTTGATTCGGGATCGATCCGCGATGCTTCTTCAAATGCCGTGATCGCTTTGTTCAACTCACCCGCCTCAAGCGCCGCATTGCCGAAATTGGCGAATGCCCTTGCGTCGTTCGGCGTCAATCGGGTGACGGCCTCGAAATTGTCACAACTGGCCCGCCATTCCTCGCGGGTATAGTGGATGGCGCCCAGCACCGCATGAAGCTGGGCGCTATCCGGAACAGCAGCCAGAGCCCGATTGAGCAACTCGATCGCCGCCGGCAGCGCCCCCGTCGCGTAGCTTAGAAGTCCGGCTCCCTTCAGAGCCTCCGGATGGTCTGGCGCGTCTGTGAGGATCGACAGGTAGATATCCAGCGCTTCCTCTTTCTTGCCTTCGGACTGCAGGGTGGCGGCGGCGGCCAGCCGGCTTGTATCCATCGTCATGAGGAAATTCCGACCACTAAATCGCCACGCGCTTTGGAACGCGCAGGTCTTGCGGGGCATTTCCCGACCGATAATTTTGCCACATCATTTCGTATGCCGATTCGAGATGTCCCATATACCGCTCATTGTCAAACAACGGGCACGTCAGCCTGTTCGCCGCCCAGCGATTCCTCAATTCGGCAAGACCTTGGGGATCTTTCCCGTAAGCGACGGCGCGGCTTTCATACGCCCGCAAATCCTCAACCACGAGGTCAGACAGGTTAGCGGCATGGAGAATGCTCTTGCCCAGCCGGGCAGATGGCGTCGTTCCCGCACAACTTAGCACCGGAACACCGGCCCATAAGCAATCCACAGTCGTGACGCCGCCGCCGTGATGAAAGCTGTCGAGGGCCAAGTCAGCCAAGCCAAGGCGGGCCAGATGGCGGGGATATGGCAGGATTTTCGAGAACACCAAGCGCTGCTCGTCGATCCCAAAACCCTTTGCCTCGTCATACAAATTCAGGCGCGTTTGCGGGCTCCAGTCGCCCAGCCACAAAACACTGTCGGGGACCTGTTCCAGGATCCGCATCCAGACCGAAAAGATTTCCGGTTCGAATTTAAAAGGTTGGTTGAAATTGCAGAACACCCGCCCTTCCGGCGGCAACCCCTCCTCGGCCCGTGTCGGCCTGTCGTCCGCGATTTCGAACCTTTTGGTGGCCAAAAAGCACTCCGGAAGATAAACCATGGCTTCCGGTCCCAGCTTGGCGTCTTCTTCGGAAACGTAGATTTCGTCCGTTATCAGATAGTCGATATAATCCGCGCCGGTGGTAATGGAATAGCCGAGAAAATGGGCGATTATAGGGGCGGGCCGCAAGGCGTTCACATTCATACAATCGACCAGGGTCAACCCCGCAACATCGATTAGAATGTCGATGCCGTCCGCCCGGATTTTCTCCGCGATCGCGCGGTCGGAGCCGCTCCCGAAAGCCATTGCGTCAAATGCGTCGACATAGCCGCGGGAGAACTCGCTATCGTCGGGCACGCCCGGGCAATAACCGAAGACATCGAACTTATTTCTGTCGTGGCGTTCGACGATCTCGCGAAGGATCACCGGCAGGCTGTGGGCATGAACGTAGGGAACCAGATAGCCGATGCGAATTCGCTCGGACGCTCTAGACACGGCGGGTGCCGGAAAATCAAAATCGCAGGCGGCCCGGACCGCAGCCGCTTCTTCGAACCTGAGTTTCGACGTGGCCGCCGCGGCTTCGGCGATGAACTCATATGGCACCGGCAATGATTGCAGGTTATTGACACAAACGCCGATCTGCAGACCTTGTTCGATGTTGTTTTCGATCTGTTCCACCAATGTCGCGATGAACGGCTTCGCCTGTTCCCAGGCACATAATGTCAGAACGGCATCCACGGCATCGCCGACCGTCTTGGTGGAGTGAGGTTTGACCTTCAGAACGTCCAACAATACCGGCAAAAGCTCGCCGTAGCGTTTGGCCGTCCTCAACATGTTGCTTTTCATCTCGAGTGCTTCAAGATGGGCCGGATCGAATTCCAGCGCCCGATCGATCTGTTCGAGCGCGGCCTCAAGTTGATAACTCTCCCCCAGCATGTGAGCCAGCCAGATTTGCGGCTCGATGGCATCAGGCGCCAGTCTTATGGCTTGATTGGCGACCGAAATAGCCTCGTCGAATTGCTTCATTGCGATATGTGCAAGCGCCAGATTCCGGTAACCGTCCAGCCAGTCGGGCTGCACATCCAATGCCTTGCGGTGAGCCGCGAGCGATTCCTCATGACGCCCGGCATGCGAGAGGCCTACCGCCAGGCTCTCCCAACCAATGACGTAAGCGGGATCAATTTCGACCGCTTTCGTTAGGTGTTCGATAGCGTCGTCGTGGCGGCCAAGTTCGTTGAGAATAACTCCCAAGCTACGGAGATAATCGGACGATCCGGGAGAGATTTCGACGGCGATTACCACATGCTCGAGGGCATCGCGCAGGCGGGCTTGGGCTATCAGACTTTGCGCCAAGTTGATGTGGGCAGGCGCAAAGTCCGGCCTAATGCCTAGAAGTGAACGAAAGGCCTCAATTGCCTCCTCGTGGCGGCCAAGGCCTTGCAGAGCAACACCCAGGTCGTTGCGGATATTCTCGTCTTCAAAGCCCAGCTCGATGGCTCGGCTGTAGGCATCCACGGCTTCGTTCGGCTGTCCACGGGCGAGCCAAACCACACCGCTCAGCACATGAACCCTGGGGTCACCGCCGGCAAGATCGAGGCAGCGGGAGAGTGCCGCGTGAGCCTCATCGAACTTTCCGGCGTTTGCACTCGTCAGCGCGTCCTGAAACAGGATTTCGGCGTCATCGCTATGCTCCTGTCCGGAAACCAAATCAGCTTCCCCCGAAAATGATCACTCGAAATAAATACACCCGTAGTCACCCCGGTAGCCTGCCTGGTCGAATATCCACTGCCATTCCTCAGGTGTGTGGAAAGCGCGGCAGGTAAGCTGCCAGTACAGCAGATTGGCCTTTTCGCGTTCGTCGCGATAGGCCTCCATCATGACGTATTTGGCGCCCCGGCCGACACGTTCTATCTCCCGCAACGCCTGATCGATTTCCCAGTTGTGGAGATTGTGCAGCGTGCCCAACGAAACCACAAAATCGAAACTTTGGTCGGGAAACGGCAAGCTGGTTGCGTTGGCCACCTGGACCGAGGACCTGACTTCGTCCTTGGCGTTTTCGATGCCGTACTCGGATATATCGATTCCTGCGATGCCGATACCGGGAACGGCGCGGGTGAATTCATGCAGTAGAAATCCCTTGCCGCAGCCGACGTCGAGAACCCGCATGTCCGCTGCCAGGCCATAGTGTTCGGCCATGGCCTCGGCGATCGGCAGCCAGCGCCCGTCGTATTTGTAACCGCCGTAGCCGAAACGCCTGTCGCCGTCCCAATAATCCGCGCCGAACTTGCACGCCACTTCCGCGCACTCCGCCTTGTCGTAATCGACGACACGCTGAACATAATCACGCGTCGTGGAAGTATGCAGGCTTTGGACAAAATCGACGTAGGCCATGACACCCTAAACTCCATTTCGGGCAAGCTGACCGCGGTCCGGCGGGCGGTCCGGAGCAAAAAACCGTAAGCCGGAATCCTAGGGCGGGAATGGTTAATTTTGTGTTGGAAAACGAGGTCTAGGCGAGCACCCGTCAAGTTCCGCTTGACCGCAATGGAACCGGCGGTTTCTTATCCCGGTGACATGGATTTTTTCGACAATGCGGATGAACGCCGGAAGGAGTGGCATCGCTACTATTCCGAAAAGCGCATCACGCACCAATGGTTCCAGGTTCACATGCTTGAATCACTGGACATCACGCGTGTTCTGGAAATCGGACCTGGCTACGGTCTGGTGACGGCCATGCTGGAAAACGCCGGCTACCGGGTCACCACCCTGGACCGGTTGCCGGCACAGTTCCGCGAGCCGTCGGGCGGTCACCGCCAGATCGAACTCAAGGACGCGACGCCGGAGGACCTTTCGGGACACGACTGCCTGATATGCTGCGAAACCTTGGAACATCTTTTATGGCAAGATGTCGACGCCGTTCTCGATAAATTCAAACGGTCGGGCACGAAGCACGTGCTGATTTCCGTGCCCTACATGGGTTTCCAGCTTGATTGGCGGCTATACTTCAACGCGCGGCGCTGGCGGCACGCCTTCAGCTTCAAGAAGTTAAAATTTTTAAAGCGCTTCCAGTTCGACGCCGACAAGGATCCCTGGGGCCACAAATGGGAAGTCGGCTACCGGGACCGCAGCTTGGCCGATCTCGAAGCGAAACTACGCGCCGCCGGGTTTGACATCGCCAGGCGCGATTTCACCTCGCCCTGCCGTTCGGTTTTCTACCTGTTGGAAAATCCGTCCTAAACGAAGGCGCGGTGCTGGGCCTCTGAACCAAGATAGTCGTGCAACAGACGGTTCTTGCCTTCGGCGACACAATGGTGGGAACAAACCCGGGACGGGTTGAGGGAATTCATTCGTTCGCGGTTCGCTTCGGAAAACCACACATCGCGGAAGCGCCGGTTTTCGATCGACCCCAGCGTCCCGCTTTTGGTATATGCCTTGTCCTGACAGGTATAGATTTTGGAATCGGCGCCGATGACCGTCAGGAACTGCAGGAACGGACAGCTTTCATAGTCCTTGTCGAAGCGGTCGGCGAGGTCGTGGTAATGGTTGATGACCTCGAAGGAGCCGCCGGCCAGCTTCTGGGCTTCCGCGATTTGCGTCAGCACCAAATCCTTGGTTTCGGCGTGATATTTGTTGTTTTCGGCGCCATCGTTGCTGACGACGCAAGCCGAGATTTTGACGTGGCTGACACCGCACTCCTTGAGGGTCTGGGTCAGCTCGGCGATATGGCCGGCGTTGCGATGATCGACGATGATGCTGGCACCCAGCAGGCAGTCCGATTCGAGCTTTGAGAAATCCGCTAGGTTCGAGATCACCTTGCCGAATTCGTCTTCATCGACGCCGCGGTATTCGGCATAGCTCGGTCCGTCCCAGCCGTCGATCGAGACCCGCAGCCAGGTCGCATGTTTGGCGAACACCTCGGCGCGCCTGCCCTTCAATTGCGAGGCGTTGGTCAGGGCGGCTACCTGCACGCCGCCTTCGGCGAGTCGCTCGACGGTTTCTACGATCGTGGGATACAGCAACGGTTCACCGCCGCCGGTGAAGGTGACGGCCTTGACGCCCATCTCGATGATGTCCTCGACGATCTCCGCCATTTTGTCGGTCGGGATTCGGTCCTTGAGGTTCATGTCCCCGCCGAGATCCAGATCGTCGTCCCAATAGGCGCAGAAGTAGCAGCTGTGGTTGCAGACGTTTGTGGGCTTGAGCCGGATGTGAACGGGGGCTGCGACCTTGCCGTTCTTCAGAGCCTCCAGCTGCGCCGGATAATGCCACATCTTGGCGGCGGTGTAGATCGCACCCATGTCAATTCACCACGATCTTGGCCGCGTGCTCATCGACCATGAATATGTCTTCCATCTTGCGAATATCGTCCTCGGTTCGGATCGCGGTGTTTTCCACCGCGCCATGCAGCGTGCAACCGGCATCGAGGATGCGGCGGTAGATTTTGCGGCGTTGGACGGCGTCCTCAGGCAGCATGAACAGCGAATAGCAGATCACGCCTTCCAATTCGGGCAGTTCCTCCAATACCGTTTCCAGCACCATGAAACAGGACGGCATGGCGTATTCCACCGCGCTGAGGAGATACTCGAAGCCGTTGCGCTGGGCGTAATCGCGCACCACCAGGTTCTGCACGTGCTGGGGCACGCGGCTGTCGCGCACGGCCCGCGTCGCAATGTAGCCGCGATAGCCGTTTTGCCCGCTCATGCACCTTCTCCGGATCCGAAACCACCAGGCAATTTGTACTCCATGCCCATGCGGGAGGCGGCCTTGATGTTGAGCGGTTCGAAGAATTCACCCAGGCGCTTGTCGGCATAAGGCGTAAACAGGCCTTTGAAGCGGCAGTTCATCGACCACCTGGATTCCGGCGTGGCGTTAATGCGGTTGCCGTGCATCAGGTTCTGGCTGAACACCAGGACCTTGCCGAACGGCAGATCCGGCAACACCAGATCATCCTCGATCATCCGGTAAAGATCTTCCGCGCTCTGGCCCTCCATGTTTCCCATCTTTGCAGCGTGATGGGCATTGGCATCGGGCGGCAAGAGATACATGCCTTTGGTGGCGGCGCAATCCACCAGCGGCAGCCAGACCACCACCTCGAAGGGCGAATCGCCATCCCACACATCGGCGTGAACATGCAGCAGCGAACTGTCGTCGTCGGGCAACTGGATACTCAGATTGAGGCGGCGCTGAACCGCCAATTCATTGCCGACCAAAATTTCCAGCGTGTGGCGCACCAGCGAGAAATATGCCTGGCGTGGCCAATCCAGTTCGTTGATGCCGTTGATCACCGCCAGCCTCAGCGCATTCAACGCCGGCACGTCGACCAGGTTGTGGATCTGGTCGAGAAACGCCTGTGGTTCGTCCGGCGCTTCGACGCCGAGGTGTTGTGCCGCAAGAGCCGCGACGGCATTCCTGATCCGCTGGAGAACGGCGCCGTCTTCCGCTTCCACGACGACACATCCGTCCCTGAGAAACGCCTGCGACAGCGCGTCTTCGTCGGGCAACAGAGGAATGCTTTCGATCCTGCTCATGGGAACTCCGGCGCCGGGACCGTTCCCCGGCGGAATTACTGATTTTCGGGGTGTGAGACTACGACGTCAGGGTAAATAAACCCTTTAGGCGCGCGCTTTCGAGCGCTCACGGGGGATGCCGTAGACAATGGTTTCCCAACGTTCGAAGCTGTAGTGGCCCATATGGAAGTCGTAATTGGGCACGGCCTCGATCAGCAATCTTGGGATGTTCCAAAAATCGGAGACGTGGTGGTAAATGCTCACCGCGACGTGGGGCCGGTATTTTCTGATCACGTCCAGCGCCCCAACGATGGCGGGGCCGTCCGATCCTTCCAGATCGAGTTTGATCAGATCGAGGCGGTCCAGGCCGAGTTCGTCAACGTAATCATTTAGGCTGCGGACCGGGAATTTGATCGGTTTGGGGTTGTCGGTTTTGTATTGGAAGTCGGTCGATACCTGACCGTCCAGGTCCGTGTTGAATTCCATTTCTCCGGCCTCGTTGGACAGCGCGAAACGGTGTTCGACGTATTGTTGTGGCGCCACTTTCATCCAGGACTTTGCATAGTCGGATAGAAAATCGTGACCGAGCGGATCGATGTTGTGAACGACCGCGTCCTTGGGCAGGAGCGCCGTGAAAAAAGGCATTTCCCAGCCATCGAAAACGCCGCCGTTGATAACGACTTCGCACTTTCGGTAGTCGATATATTCAAAGTACTGGACGTTTTGGAATACCCGCGCCGCATATCGCGCCCAAATCTCCTGCGGTTCTCCGGTGACCAGCGTCGAATAAGTCTGACGGCTGGCGTCATCGGAAAGGTTCTTGAGGACGGTAAGTATTTCGTCACTATGCTTGCCGATAATATCGGGATGGCCGGAAAGATAGGACGTTTCGGCGATCTGAAATTTTCCGGAACCCTCATCCAGGACCGCACGGCCCATGTCGACCAGCATTTGGCCGAAATCCTTCAAATCAATTTGAAGATTATCGTCGTGAATTTGGCCTGGCGGCATACGCTTGGCGAATTCCCACCAAGCCCACATGTCGCCAATCGGCAAGGGCAGAATATATGTGCTTTCCTGGTCTGGGTCGGCGATCAGTTCGTCGGCATGAGGGACGCTCGCATCACACACCAGGACCGGCGCGCCGCCGGCTTCCGCCGGGTCCGAAACGAAGTCGGCAAACTCGGCGCCGGGCCGGACATGCTGCAGAAAGTCAGCAACAGCGGTGGTTAAACCGGTTTCCCCCAAAACAAAATAGCGGCCGGCGTTCGGAAGTTTGAACGGCGCATCAATGATCATCGGGTACCGGAATAAACAATTTCTTCACGACTTTCCTGAGACCATCACACCATGTCGAACGACACTTTAGGAAACGTAAACGACGCCAGGATTATTGTCCAACTCGCGGAGTTGGATTCGCCCGAGGATGTCGAACAACGTCTGCAGGATTTCCTGGCGCCCTATGCCGCCGAGGGACGGACGGCAGACGGTTGGTCCCAACTTGTCGACGCGGCGCTTGATTTGGGACGAGTAAATGTCGGAGCGGTGTTCGCTAAACAATACGCCGCATCCGATCCGCAAAACATTCAAGCACAGTACAATGTTGGTCTCATCAATCTTTGGGCCGGTCGCCAGGCCGAGGCCGAAGACGCCGCAAATCGGCTGGTCGAGCAGTATCCCGAGCACGACGACGGCTATCAGCTCATGCTGGACATCTTGCAAATGTCGGGTCGGTGGGAGGAGATGCCGGTCTGGTGGAAAAAGCTCTACGAACGCGAACAATCCCGTCTAGAGGCTCATCCCCTGGGTCGGGAAGGCATACGGTTCCTCAACCAGAACCACGGCATCGTTCACCGCTTCGGTGAAACGGCGACCCAACTTGACCCGTTGGTAAAGATGGTGGAACTGGACTGGCGTGAGGCGGGCCGGCTCCGGCTGCTGGCGCCGACGGACTTGACGGCCAACGCCGCCTACCTAGATTACTGGCGGAAGAACATCGATATCGTCAGCGATCCCGCGGCAATCAACGAGTTGATAGATCTGGCGACGGAGTTGCGTATTCACACCCGATTTTTCCGCCTCCCGGACGGCCGGTTCGTTTCAAAAATGCAAGGTCAGGCTGCCGTGCAGCAGGCCTGGCAAGAGGCCAAACGGCCGCCGCTCCTGAAACTTCGGCACGACCACCGGGCCCGCGGCAGATCAGCAATGGCAAAACTGGGTTTGCCCGAGGACGCCTGGTTCGCCTGTCTCCATGTCCGGGAGCCCGGCTACCTCCGCCCCCACGAGGCCGAAATCCATGCCTTTCGGGATGCCGATATCGGGGATTATATGTTGGCGGCCGAGGCCATTACCCGGCGTGGCGGCTGGGTCGTGCGGCTGGGCGACGCGACAATGCGGCCGCTCGAAAAGATGGAGCGGGTAATCGATTACGCGCTCAGCGATGCCAAAGCGGACTGGCTCGACGTCTACCTGCTGGGCGCCGCGCGCTTCGTCCTCGGTACCACCTCAGGGCCGACGCCGGTTGCCGCCACCTTCGGCACGCCGGTGATCATGACCAACATGGTGCCGCACGGTGAACGCGGTCCCAACCAGCGCAGTTTGTTTTTGCCCAAGCTTTACCGCCGCAAGGGCGGTGAGTTCCTATCCTTCCGCGACATGATGGCGGGTCCCAGACGCTGGCTCTGGAACGGCAGGCTGCTTGGCGCGGAGGGATTGGAGGCGGTCGACAATTCCCCCGAGGAACTCCGGGACGTGACGGAGGAAATGATGGACCGGTTGGGTGACGGCGTCCCCGAGAACGAGGACCAGGCCGCTTTGCAAACCGCGTATCGCGCGCTTTTCGACCGCGACGACGATTTCGACACGGGAAGCCGCATCGGCGGCGCCTTCATAGAAAAATACCGGGGTCTGCTCTAGGCGTCGTAGAAGCCGTTGACGGTCTCGGCCACCAGCCGCACATCGTCCTCACCGAGGAACTGATTGACCGGCAACGTCAGGATCCGTCCCGCCTGCCGTTCGGTCGCCGGCATATCGCCCTCACCATAACCTAGTCCGGCGGCTGCGGGCTGCAGATGGATCGGCCGGGGATAGTGGACCGCCGTCTCAATGCCCTGTTCGGCGAGGTACGCCTTGAGTTCGTCCCGCCGCTCCACCTGGATGACGAAGGTATGGTAGGTGTTGAATTCGATCTGCCGTTCCGGCGCGACGAACACATGCTCGGGCGACAGCAGGTCACGATAGAGCGCGGCGTTGGCCCGGCGGCGTTCGATGACGCTTTCGATGCGCTTCAAGCGGACCGCCAGGACGGCCGCCTGCATCGTGTCCATACGCGAGACGTAGCCCCATTCCACCACCGTATCGCGCCCTTCCAGGCCGTGGTTGCGTAGCCGGCGCAGGCGTTCCGCCATCGCGCCGTCATCGGTCGTAACGAAACCGCAATCACCACCGGCATTGAGGTTCTTTAGAGGATGGGCCGAGAAGCATCCGGCGGCGCCGAAACTACCGGCTTTTTGGCCGTCATAAAGCGACCCGATGGACTGGGCCGCGTCTTCGATGATGTGTAAACCCCAACGGGACGCCATCTCCGTCAACGGGCCCATATCCGCTACCCGGCCCGTTAGATGGACGGGCATTACCGCCTTGGTACGCGGCGTCAACGCTTTCTCCACCGCTTCGGGATCAATGTTTTGGTCCGGCAGGACGTCTGCGAAGACCGGTGTCGCGCCGACGTGCACGATGGCCGATGTCGAGGCGACGAACGAATTCGGCGGCGTGATGACCTCGTCGCCCTCGCCGATGCCCAAGGCCCGCATGACCAGGATCAGGGCGTCGGTGCCGGAATTCAAGGCGATGGCGTGGTCCGTACCGCAATAGGCCGCGACATCGTTCTCGAACGCCGCGACCGCGCCGCCGCCGACGAAATCGCCGCGCCGGAAGACGTCCTCGATGCAGGCCCGGATGTCGTCCCCCTCCTCCGCCCACTGAGCGGGGAAATTAACGTACGGGACACGCCAAGGGCTGGACATGACGTTCATCCCGCACCGTAGAATTCGCGCACGGTGTCGATGACGTAGCCGATCTGATCCGCCGCCAGATGCTGATCGGTAGGGAACGTGATGATGCTCCCGGCGTGCCGGTCGCTGACGGGAAAGTCACCGGCCTTGTATCCCAAATGGGCCAGACCCTCTTGGGCGTAAAGCGGTATGGGGTAGTGCACCTTGGCCTCGACGCCGCGGTCGAGGCAATGCGCCATCAACTCGTCGCGGTTTTCGGCAAACACGATGTAGAGGTGGAACACGCGTTTGACGTTGTCGCGCCGGGGCGGAATACGGATTTCAGGGATTTCAGCAAACGCCGCGTCGTAGACGGCGGCGTTGTCGATGCGCTTTTGCGTGATGTCGTGGGTCTGGCCGATCAACCAGTTGCCGACAATTGCCTGCAGCGTGTCGAGCCGGGAGTTGTAGCCCAAGATCTCGATCTCATCACGGTTCTTGAGGCCGTGGTTGCGCAACAGCCGCAGCTTGGCCGCCACCTCGTCGTCGTCGGTCACGATGACGCCGCCATCGCCCCAGACGTTTAGGTTTTTCAGGGGATGCAGCGAAAATCCGCCGGCCACGCCCCAGGTGCCGGCGCGCTTGCCGTCGATCGCCGCCAGGATGCCCTGACAGGCGTCCTCGACGACCGGCAGACCGTGGCGTTCGGCGATCTCCATCAGTTTCGGCATGTCGGTGATCTCGCCGGTGAACTGGACCGGCATGATGGCCTTGGTGCGCTCGGTAATGGCCGCTTCGACCTGTGAGACGTCCATGCAGAAAGTGTCGTCGCAATCGACAAACACGGTGCGCGCGCCGACCTCGTTGATGGCGCCGACGGTGGCGATGAAGGTGTTGGCGGCGGTGATGACCTCGTCGCCATGGCCGACGCCGACGGCCTTCAGCGGCAGCTTGAGGGCGTCGGTGCCGGAGCCCACACCGATGGCGTGGCGCGTGCCGATCAGCTCGGCGAAGCGGCTTTCAAATTCCGTGAGCGGCGCGCCCAGCGTGAAATCGCCAGTCGGAATGAAGCGCTTCATCTCCTCGAATACCTCGTCCACCTCGGCGAATTGCTGCGGCAGATAGGAATAGCGAACTTTGAATTCCGTCATGGATGGGAAACCGTGTGATGGAGAAACAACAGGTGACTAACCGGCCGCCGCAGCGCCCTGGGCCAGGGCCGAGCGGACGACGTCGGCCAGAGCCGGCGGCTGCAGACCGTAAATTTCCAACAGATCGTCCTGCGAGCCGTATTTGTCGGTAAAGACGTCCGGTACGCCGAGTGAAATGATCTGCGGGCCGCCGGTGCCGAAGGCGCCCGCCAAAAGATCGGTGACAGCGCTGCCAAGGCCGCCGATGGTGGTGTGCTCTTCGGCGTTGACGATCAGGGAGGCGCGCCTCGCCCGCGCCAGGATCGCCGTCTCGTCCAGAGGTTTGACCGTGTGCAGGTGAAGAACGCTGACGGATATGCCTTCGGCGCCTAGTTGGTCGGCCGCCGCCAGGGCGCGGCCGGTGACAATACCCGTGGTCACGAACAGGACATCGCCGCGCTCGCGCTCGAACTCGCGCATCGCGATAGCCTTGCCGATCTCAAAACCGTTGTCCTCCCGGCTGACGACGGCATCGCCGCCCTTGGCCAGGCGCACATAAGCCGGGCCCGTCAAGTCCATCGTTGCGGGGATCAGCCGCTTCATTTCCTCGGCGTCCGAAGGCGCCAGCACCGTCATGTTGGGCAGGGCCCGCATGATCGCCATGTCTTCCAGGGCGATGTGCGTCGGCCCGAGCGGCGCGTACACCATGCCGCCGCCGTTGGCGATCAGTTTGACCGGCAGATTGTGAAGGCAGAGATCGACGGCAACCTGTTCATAACAGCGCCGGGTGAGAAATGTCGCGATGGTGTTGACGAACGGTATCAATCCGTCCATCGCCATGCCGGCCGCCATGCCGATGATGTTGGCCTCGTTCACGCCTTCCATGAAGAAGCGGTCGGGCATTTCCTCGCGGAAGTTATCCAGCGTTCCGGCGCCCAAATCGGAACCGATGAAGACCACGCGCTCGTCCTTTTTTGCGAGCTCGTAAACCATGTCCAGTGCGGTGCGGCGCATCAGGCCACCTCCAAAGCGTCATAAAGGGCGGCCAGTTCATCGGCGGAGATACGCGATTTGTGGTGCCAGCCCGCGACGTGTTCGATGTGGGCAACGCCCTTGCCCTTGACGGTGTGGCAGATCACCACGCTGGGCCTGGCCGCCGCCAACGGCAGTTCCGTGAAAACCCGTTGCAGCGCCGTTACGTCGTGGCCGTCTACCTCGCCCACTTCGAAACCGAACGCCCGCCATTTGTCGGCCAGCGGTTCGAGATCCTGTACCTCGGATGTCGGGCCGTAGGATTGCAGCTTGTTGTAGTCGATCAGCACGGTGAGATTGTCGAGATTGTGCTTGCCGGCGCACATGGCGCTTTCCCACACGCTGCCTTCATTGATCTCACCATCGCCGGTGATGACGAAGATGCGCGAATCTCGCTTCTGCATGCGCGCTGCCAGCGCCATGCCGACGCCGATGCCGAGGCCATGCCCCAGCGCGCCGGTCGAGGCCTCGACGCCTGGCACCTTGTCACGTTCGGGATGTCCGCCCAGGATGGAGTCGCGCTGGCAGTAGGTGAGCAAATCGTCGAACGGGAAATACCCTTTGTCGGCCAACACAGCGTAGAGACCCAGGCAGCCGTGCCCCTTCGACAGGATACAGCGGTCGCGCAGGGGCCAGTCCGGTTCGTCCGCCCGGTAGCGCAACACTTCGTCGTACAGCACACGGAGGATTTCGATCAGGGAAAGCGCCGAAGGCAAGTGGCCGCGGCCTCCGCCTTCCATGGCCTGAACGCAGGCGCGGCGAAGGCTTCGCGACCGCTCGTCAAGCGGCGGCGACAAATCGTCTTGGGGGCTAATCGAAGAGAGGGCCATCTTTAACACTTTCGGATACGTGATGAAGCATGCGGCGGGCTTTGCGCAGCTGGGCCGAGCGCACCCGGTTGGCGTCCAGAGAGCCGGCTGCGGCAAGCCGGCGGGCCCAGACATCGGGCAGGAACTCGTTCAACATGATCAGAACCCAGCACAATCCATAGAGCGGATAGAGTGCTTTCAGGCGCGTGGAAAAATTCCCGTCGCGGGCGGAAAACACCGCCATGGCGCCGTCGTGGAACCGCTTGCGGAACGGCGCCGACAGAGTCATGCCAGGATGCAGGAGAAAATCGGACACCAGTTTCGCTGGGTCGTCCCAGCCGAAGTACTCGAAGTCGACGAACACGACCCGCCCGTTCTCGCGTCGCAGGGCGTTGTGAAAGCCAAAATCGGAGGGGCTGAGAACGCGGTTCGCGACGGACAGGTCTGCGTCGAAGTCAATTCCAGACGCGTCATACTGCCGGCGCGCCCAAGCCACAGCATGGGCCGACAGGTCCTGGAACTCGCCGTCGAGAAAATCACGAACTTCGGGCGCGTTTTCGTCGTCTTCATCCAAGTTGTCGAACCGGGCCGATCGCGTTTGAACTTGACGCACCACCGCAGCACCGGACAGTGTCGCCGCCGATGCCAGGGGAAGGCGTTCCGTTCCGTCGACGCCGCTCAAAGCCTCTAGTTCGGCGACGAAGCGCAACGCCGCGTCGACATCCATAACGCTCGGCGGGTTGGCGGGGCCGCCGTCGATCCATTCGAAGGCAGCGCAACCGGTTCTGGCATCCTCCGCCACGACACGAGGCACGGCGCTGACGTTGTAGCGTTCGAGAAAAATCAATCCCGCGATTTCGGCGCTCATACGGTCTCTGGGATCATCCTCGCGCGGACCGTAAACCTTAAAGGCAAAGGAATTACCGTCCGCGCAGCGCGCGCGAAACATACGGTTGTTGCGCCCGCCGAGCGCCGCCTAAAGGCTTTCGACCTCGCGGCCGAGCAGATCCGAGGCCTGGCGCCTCAATCCGTCGTATTCAGGCGACGGCTGATTGGCCAACAAGTTCATTCGATATGTCGCTCCAACTGCGGCAGACGGTGACGGGGAGCCGCGGCTCACCGCCCCCCGGGGCAAAAAGAATGCCGTGGGTGTGGCGGGGGAAACCGGGTTCGGCGAATACTTCCGCAAGGTCATCAACAAACGATCCGCAATTCAGTTCCGCGATCCTCGCCACCTTGGCCGCCCGCGTGTTTTCGAAATGGACGTCATCGGGAGAGAGCCCGATGCCGGGGGTCTCAAACAGGCCTTGATATTCCATCCAGCCCAGCGCCGCCTGGCGAAGGTCCACATCTATTTCGTCACTGGCGGGTCGCCGCGTTTTGTGACTGACGATGACAAGCCCGATACCGGCCTTTACGCAACGGGCCATAAACTTCTTAGCGCCTTCGAATGGCCGGGCCTCGCGGATGCGTGGCCCGTAGGCCAATGCCTGCAGTTTCCGCCAACTCATTTCGCCGCCGGGCCGGGAGCGCAAGTTGTCCCGGATGGCATTCTTCCCGCCCTCGGGAACGGCGCTGAACAGCCCTTCCTCGACGGCCAGGACCGCGAACAATTCGTCGTAACAGACGATGGTGTTGTCGAAATCGAGACCGACCCGCACCGGAACCTCTCTTGCTCTTCCGATCAGGCCTTAAGAATAGGCAGCTTGAGGTAAACAAATCCTTTCGGCGCGGGCGTGGTCCGACCCACTATTTCATACCGACGTCCTGCATGGTTTTGATGTTGTAGTAGTCCTGGTTTCCCATCGGATCGGGAATCCGGCCCGCCTTGAACGCCGCCATCAGATCCTCGACGGCATCGGCGATGGTGTGACTGGGCACGAAGCCGAGTTCGCGCTTCATCTTTTCCGACGATACGTGATACGAGCGCAGATCGTCCGACGGCGTCGTGACGATCTCGACGCCGTCACCGACCACGCCACGCACCATTTCGGCGATATCGCTCACCGTGTGGTTCTCGTATCCGGCATTGTAGATCTTGCCGTCGATCACCTCGTCATCCAGTTGGAGGCATTTGAGGTAGAGGTCGGTCATATCTTCGATATGGATGTTGGGGCGTTTTTGCGCGCCACCGAAGACCGTGATCTTGCCGTTCTCCACCGCGTGCGCGGTGAGGATGTTGACGGTGAGGTCGAGCCTGAGGCGGGGCGCGTATACTCAAAGCCTGGGCAGCGTCGGTACCAGCGGCGACGTGACGGGCATATCGCTTGATTCCAACGGCGATGCATACGTTTCGGGCTTCACCACCGACACCGCTCTGGATTCCACCGTGATCAATGCCCACAGCGGTGACACCGACGGCTTCGTGTTGCATGTCGACGACCAGGGCGCAAGCGCCGCCATCAATTGGGTGACATACGTCGGCACGGCTTCCGCCGATAAGAACTTCGGCGTCGTCGCCGATACCAGCGACAACAGCTTCTATGTCACCGGCAGCACGTCCGGCACCCTGAGCGGCGAAACCAGCAGCGCATCCACCGATGCCTTCATGGCGAAGTTCACCAGCGCGGGCGCGCTGAGTTACACTCACCAGTTCGGCGGCAGCCAAAACCATCAGGCATTCGATATCGCCTTCGATTCCAACGGTTCCAGCACATTGTCCAAGCTGGGCCTGCCGGGCGGACCGATACCTGTCGAAAATTCGCTCACCGTCGGTTCACGTACAACGGCGCGCGCCGACCAGACCTTCTACGTCTCCGTCAACGGCTCGGAATCGAAGGTCACCATCGAATCGGACGACACCTTTGGCTATCTGGCGTTCAAGATCAATTCCATCCTCGGCATCCAGGGAAAGGCCTCCCTGGAACAGGAAATCGACCAGCGCATTTTCCAGATCGAGGCCTTGAACGGAGCCAATATCGGCATCCGCAAGGGTCCGGGCAACTTCGATGCTCTGCCCGGGTTGGGCCTCAAGGAAACCAACCTTTTCGGCAAGTTCCGTGAAGGCGACGAACTCGGTGAATTGTCGGCGGATGACATCGCCTTCGGATTGGGCTTCGTCAGCGGCCTGAAGGTGACGACGACCGACCTCGCCACCGAAGCTTTAACCATCGTCGAAAACGCCATGCGGGAAGTGCGCAAGGCCTACAAATTCATCACCGAGGGCCCGGACGACGAGGACGACTTCAAACCACAACCGCAAATCTCCGAATACGACGCCTCCCGAATCGCGGCCTATCAGGGTGCTTTGGCGGCAGTTTCCGCCATGAACATCCAGCCTCTCACGGCGACCTCGCTCAAGCTCTAGCAGTTCAGCGCCGACAGCACCCCGGGACCCTCAATGAAAAAATTGTTGGGGTACCCAACAATTTGATTGCAGCGCTTGATAAGGGGTAATAAAATCCTGGAAATCGAAGCTGAAATAGCCCCCCGTTCCAGGAGTTTGTACCAATGAAAGAGTCGCTGGCCGCTGGCCTCAGCCTGACCAACCGTATTTCCGTCGACAAGGACCGCACCATTGATTTCATGGGCGAGGACCTGCGCGTCTATTCCACGCCCAAGCTGGTTGAAGACATAGAAATGACCTGCCAGCAGCTCATCAAGGAGCATTGCGACGACGGCGAAGATTCGGTCGGCACCCACATAGCCGTGGCCCATACCGCCGCGACGCCGCTCAATCTCAACGTCGAAGTGACGGCCACCATCACCAAGGTTGAAGGCCGTCTGGTGACCCTGGAGGTTTCGGCCAAGGACGACGTCGAAGACTGCTGCAAGGGTACGCATACCCGCTTCGTGGTCGACATGGCGAAGACCGGCGAGCGCCTGGCCGCCAAGGTCGCGAAAGCGAAAGAGGCCTAAGACGATAAATGGGGGTGGAAACCGTCCCCGTTTTTTCCATATGGCGAGGATGATCCCATGACCAACACCGCAGAACAGTCAGGCGACAAGGCCCGAAACGTTCCCGGCGACAACAGTCTCAAGAAGGTTCCGGTCTACTGCAACCAATGCGTTGCCGGTCCGGACCTACTGAATGTCGAGGTCGAAAACGGCGTCGCCACCCGCATCGAATCGAATTTCTCGATTTGCGAGGAACATCCCGCCGACGGCCGGGTCTGCGTCAAGGCCTACGGCCTGATCCAGAAGACCTACAACCCAAACCGCATCATGCAGCCCATGAAGCGGACCAATCCGAAAAAAGGCCGCGACGAGGATCCGGGCTTCGAACCCATCACCTGGGACGAGGCCTTCGACATCGTCGCCGGCAAGATGAACGACATCCGGGCCAAAGGACTGACCGACGAGAGCGGTTATCCCCGCCTCGCCATGACCACGGGCGGCGGCGGCACGCCGGTCCAGTACATGGGCTCCTTCCCGGCGTTCATGTCGGCCTGGGGTCCGATGGATCAGGGCTTCGGCGCCGGTCAGGGCGTCAAGTGCTACCACTCGGAACACCTTTACGGCGAGCTCTGGCACCGCGCTTTTACCATTTCGCCCGATACGCCCACATGCGAATACGTCATCAACTGCGGCCACAACATCGAAGCCGCCAGCGGCGTGGTCGGCGTTTGGCGCGAGGCCGACGCCCGCACGCGCGGCATCAAGCGCATTCAGGTCGAGCCGCACCTCTCCGTCACCGGCGCCCTGTCGGCCGAGTGGGTGCCGATCAGGCCGAAGACGGATGCCGCCTTCCTCTACGCGCTGATCAACCGCATCATTGTCGAGAACGACTGGCAGAGCATCTGCGACGTCCAATCGCTGGGCCAGGACACCAATTCACCCTATCTGGTAGGCCCCAACGGCTATTTCCTGCGCGACAAGGCCAGCCGCGAACCCCTGATCTGGGATTTGGACGAGGGCCGCGCGCGCGTCTGGAACGAGATTATCCCCAACCCGGCGCTGGGCGGCAGTTACACCGCGTCGGGCGTCGAGGAAGGCCCCGACGGCGAGGAGTGGCATCACGAGGACATCGAAGCCAAGCCCTCCTTCCAGCTGCTGATCGAGCACATCACGCCCTATACGCCCGAATGGGCCGAGGAAGTCTGCGACGTGCCCGCCGACACCATGCGGCGCATCGCCGACGAGTTCGTCGCCCACGCCCATATCGGCGAGACGGTCGAAATCGACGGCAAGACCCTGCCCTTCCGGCCGGTTTCGGTCATGCTGGGCAAGACCGTCAACAACGGCTGGGGCGGCTATCACTGCTGCTGGGCCCGTACCGTCATGACCACCCTGGTCGGCGGTCTGGAGGTTCCGGGCGGCACGCTCGGCACCATGGTCAAGCTAAACCGGCCGGCCAACAACCGGCACTCGTCGATCAAGCCCGGCCCCGACGGTTTCATGTACTTCCCCTTCAACGAAACCTCGAAGGAAGGCTGGCAGAAAGATCCCAAGATCCGCAATGCCTACAACACCCTGGTGCCGTTGGCCGCCGATTCGCCATGGTCGGCCGCTCTGGGCCCGGCCCATTTGCCCTGGCTGTTTCAGAAGAAGCAGCCCAAGAGCTGGCCCACGCAAACGCTGCCGGATATGTGGATCTGCTATCGCACCAATCCGGCGATTTCGTCCTGGAACGCGCCCGAGGTGGCTGACCGCGTCGCCGAGTTCCCCTTCACCGTCGCTTTCGCCTACACGGACGATGAAACCAACCACATGGCGGACATCCTGCTGCCGGAGGCCACCGATCTGGAGGCCACCCAGCTCATCCGCATCGGCAGCACCAAGACCGTGCAGCAGTACTGGAAGCACCAGGGTTGGGCCATCCGCCAACCGGTGGCCGATCCGGTGGCCGACGTCCGCGACCTGACGGACATCGCTACCGAGCTGGCCAAGCGCTGCGGCATCCTCGAAGAATACAATGCCGCCATCAACCGCGGCGCCGCCGGCATGCGCCTGCAACGCGAGGCCTACGACTACAGCCTGGACGTGACCAAGGAACATTCGGCCGACACCATCTGGGACGCCATTTCCCGCGCCGCCAGCCACGACCTGTCCGGCGGCGAGGAAGTCCACGGGCTCGACTGGTTCAAGGACAACGGCTACATGATCGGCCCGATGTCGCAACTGGAGTGGTACATGTACCACTACGTCAAGGAACAGGGCCTGCGCTTCGAGCTACCCTACCAGGAACGCATCAAACGCCACGGCGCCCAGCTTGCCAACCGCATGCACGAGGTCGGCATCGACTGGTGGGAGAAACAGCTCGAGGAATACGAGGCCCTGCCCTCCTGGGAACCCTTCCCGGAAATCTGGATCGATCACGCCAAGGAGGTCGGCAAGAACCCGGACGACTATCAGTTCTGGGCGCTGACCGCGCGCTCCATGCAGTATTCCTGGGGCGCCAACGTCGGCATCCCGTTGATCAACGAGGTGGCCGAGAACATTGCCGGCCACAAGGGCGTCATCATCAACCGCGACGAAGCCCGCAAGCTGGGCATCGAGGAAGGTGATCCCGTGCTCATCGAAAGCCCGACCGGCCAGACCGAAGGCTATGCCGTTCTGAAGGCCGGCATCCGGCCGGACACGATGCTGATGATCGGCCAGTTCGATCACTGGAAGACGCCGTTCGCCAAGGACCTCAAACTGCCGAGTTTGAATTCGCTGACGGCGCTGTCGCTGTCGCTGACCGATTCGACGGGCTCCGGTTCGGATCTCACCCGCGTCAAGATATCCAAGGGCACCGGCCCCAAACGAGAAGTCGCATGACCGCTGAAGTCTCTAGCACCGCCCCGGCGACGCCGCGCTGGGGCATGGCCGTCGATCTCAACCGCTGCGTCGGCTGTCAGACCTGCACCATCGCCTGCAAGCATGCCAACGATACACCGCCCGATGTACAGTGGCGGCGCGTGCTCGACGTCGAACTGGGCAGTTTCCCCAATGTCGAACGTCTTTTCCTCGTCACCGGCTGCCAGCACTGCGCGGAACCGCCCTGCGTGCCGGTTTGTCCCACGGGCGCCACGGCCCAGCGTGCCGACGGCCTGGTGACGATGGATTACGATCTCTGTATCGGCTGTTCCTACTGCGCCGTGTCGTGCCCCTACCAGGCCCGCACCATCGTGCATGACCACAAGTGGTACTACGGCAAGGAGACCGCCCAGGAGAAAGCCGTCGCCCACCCCGAACGCCTCGGCGTCATGACCAAATGCACGTTCTGCGTCAACCGCATCGACGAAGCGGCGGAAACCGGGCAGACACCGGGCGTCGATCCTCACGTGACGCCGGCCTGCGCCGCGTCGTGCATCGCCCAGGCCCTGCATTTCGGCGATTACAACGACCCCGACAGCAACGTCTCCAGACTGACACGGGACAACAAGACGTTTCAGATGCATGAGGAACTGGGGACCGATCCCCAGATCCGCTACATCTACGAGTTGCCGCAAACAACACCGGGCCGTGAGGCCACGGCGGATGAGATCGGCGAGGAAGTCTACGGCGACCCCCACCACGCCCTGACCGGAAAACGTCAGACCTTGTGGGATTGGAAGGGCGCCACCAACTTTATCCTCGGCGGCTTCGGTTCAGGCCTGATCATCATGGCCTACGTCGGTTCGCTGTTCGGCGCCGTCGATCCGGCCGCCCTGCCGGCGATCTACACGGCCGGCGCCTTCACCATGGCCGTGGGCCTCCTGACGCTGTTGGCCAAGATAGGCAAGCCGTTCCGCATTTTGAATGCGCTGCGGCGGCCCCAAACCTCCTGGATGACGCGCGAAATCTACGTGGCGGCGGTCTTTTTCGCCCTGATGGGCCTGGAAGTGCTGCCTTTCGTGCTGCAGACGGAACTCTGGTCCGTCGATGCCCTGGCCTCCCTGCATACCGGCGTGGCAATCGCCGCCGTCGGATTTCTCTATTGCCAGGCCCGCATCCTGTGGGCCGCCAAGGGCATCCCGAGTTGGCGCGCGCCGCTGATCCCCTGGATGCTGTTCGCCACCGGCCTGTTCGAGGGCATCGGAGCGCTGGCCGTCGCACAGGCGCTGGCGCCGGAGTATTTTTCGGCCGGTCCGTATATTGCCGGCCTCGGCGCGCTTCTCGCCGCGGTCAACTTCGGGCTCTGGCGGCGCTATCTCGGTTCGGCCGAGGACGCCGGCATTCAGCCATTATCAATCCGCGATCTCGTCAGCGTGACACCCGGCCTGATGCTGGGTGGACATCTGGCGCCCTTCGTCGTGTTCGGCGGCGGCTTGTTCGTTGCCGCCCTCGCCACCCTGCCCGTGCAAGCCGCGGCAGGGCTGGCCGTGCTCTGGGGCGGTTGGTTGTGGAAAAAGACCGTGATCACCAAGGCCTGCCACCACCAGGGCTTTGCCGTACCCCGGTTGCCGCAACGCGGCTCCGGCACGCGCGCCGCCCCGGCCCGCATGGGACTCAGTAAATAACATCAGGGACGCAATGACCGACGTCATGACCAAAGCTCCAGCCAAGAAGAGCGTTGCCAAAAAACCGGCGGCGAAGAAGAAAACCGCCCGTCGCCGCATCATCAAACCGGACTGGATGTTTGATCCCGCGGCGGAAATGATCTCCAAGCGGGCGCTCAAGGAATTGCAGCTGGCCAAACTGCAGAAGACCGTGCGCGCCGCCTACAACAGGGTGCCGTACGTGAAGGCCAAGTTCGATGCCGCCGGCGTCAAACCGAGGCACCTGAAAAAGCTCAGCGACCTAAGGCACTTTCCCTTCGCCCGCAAAGCCGAATTGCGCGACAATTACCCCTTCGGCCTGTTCGCCGTGCCGCGGGAAAAGATCCTGCGCATTCATGCCTCGTCCGGCACCACCGGTAAACCGACCGTCGTGGGCTACACCAAAAGGGATCTCGCCGTCTGGGCCAACCTGATGGCGCGTCATCTGGCAGTGGCCGGATCGCGCCCCGGCGACGTCATGCACAATGCGCTGGGCTACGGCCTGTTTACCGGCGGCCTGGGCTTTCACGACGGCTCGACCGCCATGGAAATGACCACCGTCCCCGTCGCCGCCGGCAATACCGGGCGCCAGTTGATGCTGTTGCAGGATTTTGGCGCCAATGTTCTGGCCTCGACGCCGTCGTACGCCCTCAACATCGCCGAGGTGGCCGAGGCCAACGGCATCAACCTTGGCGCCGGCCCGTTGCGCCTTGCCGTCTGCGGCGCCGAACCCGCCACCGACGCAATTCGCCAGGAAATCGCCAAGCGGCTGGGTGCCCTGGTCATCGATTCCTATGGCCTGTCGGAGGTCATGGGGCCCGGCGTCACCGGCGAGTGCCTGGAAGGCCATCTCGACGACAAGACCCCGGGCGGCCTGCACCTATGGGAAGACCACTTCGTTTTTGAGATAATCGATCAACAGACCGGGGAGCCTCTGCCCGACGGCGAGCTCGGCGAATTGGTCATCACGACGCTAAGCAAGGAAGCGCTGCCTATGGTGCGCTACCGCACCGGCGACATCACGAGGATCTATGCCGAGCCCTGCGTCTGCGGCCGCACCCACCGCCGCATGGCGCGCGTGACGGGCCGCAATGACGACATGCTGATCATCCGCGGCGTCAACCTCTATCCCTCGTTGATCGAGGAAGCGCTGGTCGGCTATCCGGGCGTCGAGCCGCATTATCAGTTGGTCGTCCGGCGCAAGGGCGCGCTGGACACGCTAGACGTGGAAATCGAAGCCGCGGTCAGCGTCAAGAAAACCTCATACAACGCCCTGGCGACCAAGGTCAGCCAGCACCTCAAGGCGAAAACGGGCGTCACGTGTAAAATTGTCGTCCGCGGACCGGGCAAACTGCCGCGCTCGGAAGGCAAGGCGGTACGCGTTAAGGATTTGAGATAACCCAAACAGACCTGGGGGGGTCGAACGATGACGAAAATACTGCAAGTCACCTTGAACGGCCGCCCCCGGGCGGACGTCGTGGCCGACAACATGCTGTTGGTCGACTATTTGCGTGAAACAGCCGGCCTGACCGGCACTAAATTGGGCTGCGACGGCGGTGAATGCGGCGCCTGCACGGTCATCGTCAACGGCAAAGCACGCCTGTCGTGTCTGACGCTGGCGAATTCGTGCGCGGGCGCAGTGATCGAAACCGTGGAAGGCCAGGGAACCAATTCGCGCTTGTCCCGTCTTCAGCGCGGCTTTCATGAAAAACTCGGCAGCCAATGCGGCTTTTGCACACCCGGCATGATCATGGCTTCGGAAGGCCTGCTGCGGCGCAATCCGGATCCAGACGAGGACGCTATCCGTGAGGCCCTCGGAGGCAACATCTGCCGCTGTACGGGCTACGTCAAAATCCTTGAGGCCGTCCGGTTCGCCGCTGACCTGCCTGCCGACAAAGCGGAGGACGCGGCATGAGTTATCTTCCCAAGGACAAGACCTGGCCCGATCCCTCTCCCAAGACCGACCGCGAGTTCAAGGGCGTCGGCGTACCGATACCCTTGGTTGACGGCCCGGAAAAGGTCACGGGACGCGCCAAGTATTCCGCCGACCTCGGCGCCGACGCCCTGGCCGGACGCATCCTGCACGGCGCCGTCAGCCACGCCGAAATCGTCTCGATCGATACCAGCAAGGCCGAAGCGCTGCCCGGCGTCATCGCCGTCATCACCGGCGATTTCTGCGACGAGCCTTACGGCATCCTGCCCATTGCCATGCTGGAATACCCCTTGGCCCGTGGCCGCGTGCGCTATCGCGGCGAACCGGTGGCGGCCGTCGCCGCCGTCGACGACGCCACCGCCGCCAAGGCCTGCGCCATGATTGAGGTCGAGTACAAGGAACTGCCGGCCTACTACACATCGGAAGAAGCCCGCGCACCCGACGCCGCACAGCTTCACGAGGAACGCCCCGGTAACCTCGAACGCGACGTCCACTTCGAACTGGGCGACACGGAAGCGGGCTTTGCCGAGGCCGATCTTGTGGTGGAGGAGAACTACCAGTGCGCCGAGGTCAACCAGGTGCACATGGAACCCAACGCCGCCGTGGCCGAATTCGACGGCTTGCGCGACCGCTTGACCATCTGGCCATCGACCCAGGTCCCGTTCTACGGCCACCTGATCTTCGCCCGGTGCACGGGCCTCGAACGCGGCCAGGTGCGCGTGGTCAAGCCCTTCGTCGGTGGCGGCTTCGGCGCGCGAACGGAAACCCTGCACCACGAAATCATCGCCTGCCTGCTGGCCAAGGCGACGGGTGGGCGCGTGCGCCTCAACACCAACCGCGAGGAAACGTTCGTCGTTCACCGCGGGCGGCCCGACACCCAGCTTCGCCTGAAAATGGGCATGAAGAAGAACGGCAAGATCACGGCCATCGAACTGGAGACCACCCAGCGCGGCGGCGCCTATTCCAGTTACGGCATCGTTACCATCATCTACGCCGGCGCGCTGATCTACGGCATCTACGACGTGCCGGCCGCCAAGTACGACGGCTACCGCGTGCTGACCAATACGCCGCCCTGCGGCGCCTTCCGAGGCCACGGCACGGTCAATACGCGCTTCGCCATCGAGAACCAGCTCGACCGCATGGCCAAGGAACTGGGCCTCGATCCCTTCGAGGTGCGGCGCGTCAATCTGCTGAAGACGCCGACCTTCACGCCCAACGACATCATGGTGATGTCCTATGGCCTGCCCGAGTGCATGGACTGGGTCGAAAAAGCCTCGGGCTGGCACGAGCGCAAGGACAACATGCCGCCCAACCGGGCGCTTGGCATGGCCTGCTCGCACTACATCTCCGGCGCCGCCAAGCCGGTGCACTGGACGGGCGAGCCGCACGCCGTGATCAATCTCAAGCTCGACTTCGACGGCGCCGTGACGGTTCTGACGGGAGCGGCCGATATCGGCCAGGGCTCATCGACAATCCTGGTGCAGTGCGTCTCAGAGGTACTCAATATCGAGCCCGAGAAAATCCGCATCATCGCCAACGATTCCGAGATCACGCCGAAGGACAACGGCTCCTATTCCTCGCGCGTTACGTTCATGGTGGGCAATGCCGCCATCGACGCCGCCAAGAACCTGCGCGCCGTGCTGGTCGAGGCCGCCGCGGCCAAGCTGGACGCCAAGCCTGAGGATATCGAGATCGTCGGCTCCCTCTACCGCGTCGCCGGCGGACAGGACCCCGGCATCGAATACATGGACGTGGTCATCGAGGCCTTGCGCGACGAAGGCACGATCACCGCCAAGGGGACGTTTTCGACGCCGGTCGAGGCCCAGGGCGGCCGTAAGTACCGCGGCGCCGCCGTCGGCCCGACCATGGGTTTTTCCTACGCCGCACAGGTCGTTGAGGTCGAGGTCGATCCCGACACGGCTCAGGTCACGGTGGAGAAGGTTTGGGTCGCCCACGACTGCGGCTACGCGCTCAATCCCCTGAGCGTCGAGGGCCAGATACAAGGCTCCGTCTGGATGGGCATGGGCCAGGCGCTGTCGGAGGAGACGCGTTACCACGAGGGACTGCTGATCAGCGGCAACATGCTGGACTACCGCGTGCCGACCATTGTGGAATCACCGCCAATCGAGACCAAGATCATCGAAAGTGTCGATCCCAACGGCCCGTTCGGCGCCAAGGAGGCCGGCGAGGGTTCGCTCTCGAGCTTCATCCCGGCGCTGGCCAACGCCATCGAGGCGGCCACCGGCGTGCGGCCAGTTGAGACGCCGATGACGCCCGACCGTTTGTTCGAAGCCCAGGCCCGCAAAGAGCGCGAAGACCGCGCCAGCGAAGCGGCCGAGTGAGGAGGTAGCGATGGAAGTCCTTCCCGAATTCACCCTTCACCGCCCGTCCTCCCTGGCCGAGGCTCTGAAAATCCGCGGCGGCGTCGATGAGGCCCGCTATATCTCCGGCGGCACCGACCTGATGGCCAACGTCCGAAGGGGCCTGACCCCGAGCGCCAACCTGATCGATCTGACGGGGGTGGAGGAACTCCAAAGTCTCTCCCTGGACGACGGTGGCTTGCACATCGGCGCTGCGGTGACGCTGGCCGAAATCGCCCGCCATGAATCGATCGTCAGTGAATATCCTGTGCTGGCAGAAGCTGCGGCGGCGGTCGCCGGACCGACCCACCGCGAAGCCGCGACGATCGGCGGTAATCTCTGTCTCGACACGCGCTGTTTCTTCTACAACCAAAGCCAGTGGTGGCGCGACAGCAATGACGGCTGTCTCAAGTACGAGGGTGAGATCTGCCATGTCGTGCCGACCTCGAAGCGCTGTTATGCGGCCTATTCGGGCGATGTCGCCCCAAGCCTGCTGGTGATGGGCGCCGAGATCGACGTCGCGGGGCCGGACGGTACCCGCCGGATCCCGGTCGCGGATTTGTTCACCAACGACGGCATCGAATACCTTACCCTGGCGGCGGGCGAGATGGTCACCGCCGTACACATCCCGGCGGCGGCGGCAACGCCTGCCGGTTCGGGTTCGGCTGCGGCGTATGTCAAACTCCGCATTCGCGGATCCATCGATTTTCCCCTGGCCGGCGTCGCCGTCCGGATCGCCCTGTCGGGTAGCAAGGTCACCGCATTAACCGCCGCCCTGACCGGCACGAATTCGGCACCGGTCGCCATTGCCGGCCTCGACGATTTCGTCGGTGCGCCGTTTGACGGCACGGCGGCGGACAAATTCGCCAAACTGGTCCAGAAGGGCATCAGCCCCGTCCATACGACAACCACCCAGCCCCAGTACCGCCGCCGTTCGGTGACGGCCATGGCCAAACGCCTGGCGCTAAGGTTGGCCGGCAGCGCAGCCAACTAAGCGAAAAAATGGATTCACTCGATTTGATTTGTTGACTCTCCCCACTAAATATGTATTTTGGTACTTGTATACCAATTAAAGGCCGTTTGGAATTTCAGGGTGGGGTCCGAACAGATGAACAAGCAAGTCGAGTTAGTTGAATTCGGGAGTTGGCTGTTGAACGGCGCCGTGAATGCGGCCGAACATTTCCTCGATCAATTGTTGCCGTTCGAGACACCCTTAACGCCCATTGGAAACAGCGAAACCGGCGCCGCGATGCAACATGTCGCAATTCGGAAGCGCTAATAGGACAACGGAGACCTGACGATGACGAGTACACATTCCTCTCGCCCCTTGAAGGCCGAAGATCTCGACGAAGTCGTTGAGATCGACCGCCAGCATATCGGCCGGTCGCGCCGTGGCTACCTCGCCAAGCGCGTTGACGCCGCCTTGGCCGATCCCGCCCACCACATCCAGGTCGGCATTGACGCCGAAGGTGGCGTCGCCGGCTACCTGCTGGCCCGCGTTATCGAAGGCGAGTTTGGCCGCGACAAGGCGGTCGTGCTGGAGGACATGGGCGTTGACCCGGTGCACGATCACCAGGGTATCGGCAAGGAGTTGATCGCTGGACTGGATGACGTCATGCGCCAAAAGGGCGTCGGCGTCGTGCAGACCAACGCCGGCTGGACGGCCCACGATCTCCTGCGCTTCTTCGATCACCAGGGCTTCGTGATGGCGCCGCGCCACGTCGTGGAATGCGGCACCGATCTCGCCAACAAATTGACTGACGACGACGTCGAAGTGAACGGCGGCTCGCTCGCCCGCGACCGCGTCTACGTCCGCCTGATGACGTCCGAGGACGCCGACGCGATCGCCGCCATCGACAGCGCCGTGACCGGTGACGACCGCGCCGATTATCTGAAACGCGCCGTCGAGGAAGCCCTGAACGGGTCCGCCATCCGGGTCTCGCTGGTCGCTGAAATCGACAACCATGTCGTCGGCTTCATCATGGCCCGCATGGATTTCGGCGATTTCGGCCAGACCGAACCCGTTGCCGTCATTGATACCCTGGGCGTCAAGCCTGATCAGGGCCACCAAGGCATCGGCGTAGCCCTGCTGTCGCAGCTTCTCATGAACTTATCGGGCCTCCAGGTCGAACGCGTGCGCACTGAAATCGCCCGCGAAAACTTCGATCTTCTGGCCTTCCTTTATCGACACGGATTTGCTCCGTCGGATCAGCTGGCCCTCGAACGCCGGGTTGCTTGATCCGCTCTCAGACTTTCCTCCCCCAACTAAAAGGGCCATCGATCATTCGATGGCCCTCTTTTTTTGTGCCATGGATGGGGGTCAGTCCTCGACCGGAACACCCGGCTGGTATTTAGATTGGCGGATCGACAGGGCGCTGCGGACGTGCGCCACGTTGGGGGCCGCCGTCAGTTCCGTTGTGAGAAACGTCTGATAGGCGTCCCAATCCTTGGCCACCACGCGCACCAGGAAGTCGGCCTCGCCGACGAGCATGTGGCATTCACGCACCATGGGCCAGGCCGCGGCGCGTTCCTCGAACGCCTTGAGGTCGACTTCCGCCTGGCTATCGAGTCCGACCTGAGCGAACACGGTGACGCCGAAACCCAATTCCTCGGCATTCAGATCGGCATGATAGCCGCGGATGTAGCCGGCGGCTTCCAGAGCCCGAACGCGACGCAGACAGGGCGGCGCGGAAATGCCGACCATGGCGGCCAACTTGACGTTGGTGATGCGGCCGTCCTCCTGCAACGTCTTGAGGATACGCTTGTCGATATCGTCCAGTTTGACGCGCGCCACGCCGCTTCCTTCCCTCGAATTTTTGCCGCCGGGGGTGGTTTCCCGCTTTTTTGACGGCATACTGTTTTGTAATAAAATTTCACGACTGGCGCAATAATGTTTCCGAAATGAATAAGTGTTCTTGGCCTATGCAGACCCTGCCGCCTCGCTTGCCAAGCCGCCGCCGGCCCTGTACTAGAGCGTGTGGGGAATAATGAAACGTATGGCCGGACATGAGTGAAAAGACCTGCTGGGTCGTCACCGAGGGCAAGGCGGGCATGGAAAACCAGGCCTTGGGCCTGGCCGAGGCGATCGGTTATTCGCTGACCGTCAAGCGCCCGAACATCCGGCAGCCCTGGCGCTCCCTGCCCTCGGCCTTGTGGTTCCGTCCCTTCAGCGCCTTGGCGCCCTCGGGCGATACGCTTGAGCCGCCCTGGCCCGACTTGCTGATCGGCTGCGGCCGCTTGTCGGTTCCGCTCAGCATCGCCGTGCGCCGGGCAAGCGGCGGCAAGACCTACACTGTCCAGATGCAGCACCCCAGGGTAGCGTTCTCCAATTTCGACCTCGTGGTACCGCCGCGCCACGACCATGCCTCGGGCGACAACGTGATCGAAACCAAGGGGGCGGTGCACCGCGTGACGGCCGAAAAACTCGCCGCCGAAGCCGACAAACTCCGCGAGTCGCTGGCCCACCTGCCCCGGCCGCTGGTCGCCGTCCTGGTCGGCGGCACCAGCAAGGTCCACAAGCTGACGGCCGATACCACCTACACGCTGGGCGCCAACCTGAAAAAAATCGTGGTCCACGGCGCCGGCCTCGCCGTCACGGCCTCGCGGCGTACGGGCGTGGACAACGAAGGCATCCTGCGCGAGATGCTCGACCGAAAAAAAGCGGTGATGTGGGACGGTAGCGGCGACAACCCCTACTTCGGTTATCTCGGCTTGGCGGACGCCATCATCGTCACCAACGACAGCGTCTCCATGGTCTCCGAGGCCGCTTCGACCGGCAAACCCGTCTACGTCGCCGAATTGGAGGGCGGCAGCCGAAAATTCGATGAATTCCACGCCCTGATGCTCGCCGACGGCCACACCCGCCCCTTCACCGGTGAATTGGAAGACTGGACCCCGCCCCCCCTCGACGATACGGAAAGGGTTGCTGCAGAGGTCCTAAGACGGATGGCGGAGCGTGATTGAACGCCCGACAACACCTTTATTACCCCCTCCCGACGACTCCTCTTGCGAGTCCAGGTCAGCCTCTATACATACAGGAGGACATTGAGAGGAGTTGTCCGGATGTCAGAAACCCATCGCACCAAAGTTCTCATTATCGGTTCGGGCCCGGCGGGCTATACAGCGGCGATTTATGCCGCACGCGCCAGCCTGGAACCCCTGATGGTGCGCGGTTTGGAGCCTGGTGGGCAACTGACGATCACCACCGACGTCGAGAACTATCCGGGTTTCGCCGACGTCATTCAGGGCCCCTGGCTGATGGAGCAGATGGAGGCACAGGCCGCCCACGTCGGCACCCAGATGATCGACGACGTCATCGTTTCGGTCGACCTTTCCAAGCGCCCGTTTACGGCGATCGGCGATTCTGGCGACGAGTATGTCGGCGATACGGTCCTCATCTGTACCGGCGCCCAGGCGCGCTGGCTTGGTCTGCCGTCGGAGGAGAAATTCCAGGGCTTCGGCGTCTCGGCTTGCGCCACTTGCGATGGATTTTTCTATCGCGGCAAGGAGGTGCTGGTGATCGGCGGGGGTAACACGGCCGTGGAGGAAGCCATCTACCTCACCAACCACGCCGATAAGGTGACCCTTATCCACCGACGCGACGAATTGCGTTCGGAGAAGATCCTGCAACAGCGCCTGTTCGCCAATCCGAAAATCGAGGTGGTGTGGGATTCGGTGCTGGAGGAGATTTTGGGCGACGAAGATCCTCTCGGCGTAACCGGCGGCCGCATCAAGAACGTAAAGACCGGTGAAACGACGGATATTCCGGCCCATGGCGTCTTCATCGCCATCGGACATTCGCCGGCCACGGCGCTGTTCAAGGGCCAAGTCGAGATGGACGACAATGGCTATATCCACACCGCGCCCGATTCCACGGCGACCAGCGTGGCCGGTGTCTACGCCGCCGGCGACGTGCAGGACCACACCTACCGCCAGGCCGTCACGGCCGCCGGTACGGGCTGCATGGCGGCGCTGGAGGCCGAAAAATTCATTGCCGAAGCGGAGGCGGACACCGCCGCCGCCGCCGAGTAGCCCAGAGCCGCCTAGGGTGTTTCAAGTTTTGCTTGAAACACTGAGGGCCGTTAACACATTGTTCCGCCACGATAATATGGGGCGAGGCGTTTCCGCCGAAACGGAAAGCGCTCTAGCGGTCCCCGGCAGTGCGGGTTACACTCCCGCCCCATGGACTGGGACAAACTCCGCATCTTTCACGCTGTCGCCGAGGCCGGTAGCTTCACCCATGCCGGTGAAGCGCTCAACCTCAGCCAGTCGGCGGTGAGCCGCCAGATCAGCACGCTCGAAGGCGATGTCGGCACGGAATTGTTCCACCGCCACGCCCGCGGGCTGACGCTGACCGAGCAGGGCGAAATGCTGTTCCGCACGGCGCATGAAATGTCGGCCAAGCTGGCCATGACGGAGGCCTTGCTGACCGACGTCAAGGACCAACCCAGCGGCGAGTTGAAAATCACCGCGACGGTGGGCGTCGCCACGACATGGCTGACGCCGCGCCTAAAGGAATTTCTCGAACTCTACCCCGACATCACGATGCATCTGGTGGTCGACGACCGCGAGCTGGATTTGGCCATGCGTGAGGCTGACGTCGCCATCCGCATGCGCGAACCGGTGCAGTCGGACCTGGTGCGGCGCAAGCTGGTAACCATGCACTACCACATCTACGCCATGCCCGAATATCTTGAGAACTACGGCGAACCAAAAAGCGTTGAGGAACTTCTGGACCACAAGCTGATCGTCTACGGCGACCGGGCACCCAGCGTCATTCAAGACGTCAACTGGCTGATGCGCATCGGCGACGGCGGCAAGGGCGGTCAGCGCGCCGTCCTCAAGGTCAATAATATCTACGGCGTCTTGCGCGCCGTGGAGAGCGGTTTGGGTGTCGCCACACTGCCCGATTACATGGTCGACGAAAACTCACCGCTCAAACGCATCCTGCCGGATGTCGAAGGTCCCTCCTTCGATACCTATTTTGTCTATCCGGAAGAGCTGCGAAAATCGAAAAGAATCGCAGTTTTCCGCGATTTTCTGATACGAAAAGTGGCGGAAACCTCGTTTTAGACACCTAAATTCGCATGCTCACGCGATTATGTTATGCAAATTTTGCATAGCAGCTTTGCCGAATTTTAGGTGGTGTTGCAGTGCAACATAACCCATATATATCAGCAAGCGGATGTTGCGACGCAATATCCGGTTCAGTTTCCGGGCGCAACACTTGGAAACTGTCTCCCCCAAGGAGAAGCCTCCCTGTTGATAACTGCCTGGAAAACCTCGGTTTTCCGGGCTTTTTTTGCGTGCTGCACCGCAACCAAAATCCCCCACGGTCCCCACGTTTGAGTCCCCACGGTCACAAACTTTAACTAATCCGACCACCGAGACTACTCATCGCTTTGGCCTTGGCATCTACCTCGTGGTGGGCATACCGCATCGTCGTCTTGATGTCGGCATGGCCAAGGGTGTCCTTAACAACCTCCAGGGCAACACCATCCTGCACCAACCAGCTGGCAAACGAGTGCCGCAGATCGTGCCAGCGGAAGTCTTTGATGCCCGCCTTCTTGCATGCAGCCACGAAGCCGCGCCGCATGCCGGTGTTACACATGGGCTTACCATCCCGAAGAAAGACGAGGCCATCAGGCTTAACACCCTGTCTCCGAAGCAGCGCTTCGATGTCCTCAGTGATCGGCAATACGTGAACCTTTCCGCCGACCTTCTTAGACTTGACCTTGAAGGTCATCGTCTTGGCGTACCAATCAATCTGCTCCCAATCCAGGAAACGGACATTCGACTTGCGAAGGCCCGTTAGCAGGGAGAACTTGATCGGGTCAACCAGGTACTCAGGGGCAGCAACAATCAGCGCCTCGAACTCATGAGGGCGCAGATAGCGAACCCGACTGTCGGGCTCCGGTAGCCAGTGGTCGGCGAACTCGATCTCCGCCGCCTTCACGTTCCAGTTCTTGCGAGCCCGCCGAAGCATGGCCCGAAGAACCTGGAGGTCACGATTGACTGTCGTGTTGGAGACAGCGCGACTACGAACGTCGATGTAGTACGTCACATCTGACACCGTTATGTCGTGAAGCATGCGCCCGCCACCGATAGTCGTCTCCAGATACCGGAGCTTACTATCAACGGTGAGGGGGTCAGTCAGCCCCTTGGCATAGTCACGATATTTGTCGCATGCAGTAGTGAGGTCCATCTCGTCGACCTTCCTCCCAACGGCGATCTTGCCGTCGGCTGCTTCTGTCCGCTTTCTCGCCTCAACCACCTCGGCCCGCTTCTTGTTGGCCTCGCCGGTTGTGCCCCTGTAACGCTTACCCTTAATCTCGAACTCGTACTGCCAAACAGACGAGTCCTTACGCTTGTAAAGTGCCATGATCTTGTTCCTTCTGTTGAGGACCATGGCCACCTAGAAGCCTCGGATGTACTAGCGAACATCCTCCGCTGTCAAGTGTGGCTCCATGGATCCGTTCATCTCATTCACGTCGCTCTCGGTCGGCTCGATGTACATCACCGGCTTTCGTATCTGCGGACGTCGGACAAAGCGGAGGCGGATGCTTTGATTGCCAAAGCGCTGGCGCACAATCCGGAACTTTCGATGAAGGATTTCCGCTGGATGGCCCAGCCCTATGTCGACAAGTCGCTGCCCAGTAGAACGTTCGCCGCGCTGCGCGCCCTCGGTATTCCCGACCTGCCGCCTTCGGAGCGCGCCGATCCGGCGAAAATGAAATACAAACTGCCCGAGAAGCCGTCGGTCGCCGTGCTGCCGTTCGACAATTTGTCTGGTGACAAGACGAACGATTATCTCGGAGACGCTTTCTCGGAAAACATCATCGGCACATTGGCGACCTCACCCGATCTCTTCGTGATCTCGCGGATTTCTTCCGCCGCCCACAAGGGGAATGCGGTAAAGGTGCAGACGATCGCTGAAGACCTTGGCGTGCGGTATGTCCTGCAAGGTGGCATTCAACGCGCCGGGGACGACTTGCGCGTGACGGCGCAATTGATCGATGCAGTCGCGGGCACGCACATATGGTCGCAAAAGTATGACCGCAAGATAACGAACCTGTTCGATGTCCAAGATGATATCGCACAGAATATTTTACGGTCGATGCATCTCGAGTTGATCGTCGGTCCGGAAACTAATATCTGGCGGGAGTTGACGGAACATCCCGAGCTTTATCGTCTGACGTATCTGATACGACACGAATGGCTGAAGTTCTCGCCCGAGGGCCAAAAGAAGGCCGAAAAATACGCCAGGGCTGTTTATGAAAAACTTCCCGACTCAGCGGTCGGCAATAACTGGATGGGCTGGGTCTTCCAGCAAAAGGTACAGCTCGGTTTAAGCAAGGACCCGGCCGGCGACTTTGCGAAGGCCTGGGGATTTGCCAACAAATCCCTTGCGGTAAGTCCCGATAACGGCACCACCCACTCGCTGCTTGCCAATTTGAGCATCATGTCGAAACGGCATGCCGCCGCCATCAAACATGCAGACAGGGCGGTGGAACTTGAACCCTCCAGTGGTCAAACACTGAACAGCGCGGCTTTCGCCAAACTGGTCAGTGGACAACCCGAAGCGGCGAAGGCGTTAATCAAGAAGGCCATGAGGCATGAACCCGGCTATCCCCCTCTCTACGCCCTGATATTGGCCGAATGTCATTTCGTGCTGAACGATTACGACAAGGCAATAGAGTTGTTCGAACCTGTACTGCGGGCGCAAACCGTATTGTCCAGCATTGGCCGATGGGCGATTTTGCGGCTGGCCACAATAGCCGCGTTCGAAGGCGACAGGGAGAAGGCGAAAAATCTTGTCGCTCAACTCCTCGAAGGTCATCCCTCGGCCAGCATCACGGCCTGGAAACGGACCCAATCCCTTCAGAAGAATCAAGCGCTGGTCGAGCGCTCGATCGCGGTCTTGCGCGAGGCGGGCATGCCGGAATTTCCGCCGTAGCGCTCCTTGGCTGGAAGCTGCCTTACATCTTGGCCTCGGTGCCGCTGAAAATGCTGCGTCCGGCTGCGGCCTTGGTCACCGCCGCCAGCAATTCGTCTTTCTCCACGGGCTTCACGAGGTAATCCACGGCGCCCTTCTTCATGAAGTCGACGGAAAGCTCGGCGTCTGGATAGCCTGTCAGAACGATTACCGGGATCGAGGGGTACTCACGGCGGAAGTAATCCACCGCCTCTATACCGTTGATCTTAGGCATACGGACATCACAGACGATGACGTCCATCTCCAGAACATTCTCGCCGTTAAGCGCATTGATGCCCTCCTCTCCGTTCTCAGCTTCGCAGACCTCGAAATCCGTTCCTTCAAGCTGCAGGCCGATGGTCTTACGGATTTCCGCTTCATCATCGATGACCAATACCTTGTGTTTCATGTCATGAGGTCTCCTCTGCACTTTGTTGGGCGGGGAAAGTGATGGTGCACGTGGTGCCCCTACCTTCCTCGCTGTCGAACGAGATCGTGCCGTCGTAACCATTCACGATCTCCTGGACAACGAATAATCCCAGACCCTCGCCCTCGTCGGGGTCTTTGGTCGTGAAGAAAGGATCGAAAATCTTCGTCATGTCCGCGGCTGAAATACCGGAACCGGTATCGTGGATGCTGACCGAGACATGCCCGTCGTAGCTGGAACTGTCGATATCCAGCTTGCCGCTACGGCCCATGGACTGCATGCCGTTGCGAACGATGTTGAACAAGGCCTGCTGAATATCTTCCGATTTGGCCCGGATGGGCGGCAGGGTTTCCAGCCTCTCCCTGATTTCAATGTCTTCGCTTAGGGGCGAGAGGCGCGCCATGGCGACCGCCTCCTTGAGGGCCGCATTGAGATCGACGGCTTCCAGCCCGTGTTTGTCCGCCGGACGGACGTAGCCGGACAGGTTCTTGATGGTTTCCGAAATGCGTTTGCAATAGGTGATGATATCGGCGCCGTGTTCCCGGCTGCGATCGATGTCGTCACCGTCGCGGATGGCCTCGGCGGCGCCCATGATGGCGTAGAGCGGATTGTTGATCTCGTGACCGATCCCCGCCGTCAGGGTACCGATGGCGGCCATTTTCTCCGCTTGGATAAGGGCGTGCTCGGCCTCCTCCTTGGCGGCGATCAATTCGGTCTCGGCCTGCTTGCGTGCCGTTACGTCATGCAGCATCACCGTGAGGATTTCCTCGCCGTCCAACTGCATCTTGAAGACCGACGCTTCGGCCGGAAATTCCGTACCGTCGGAACGCACGCCGAAAATCTCGCTGCGTTCCGTCATCAGGCGGCTTTGTTCGCCGCCCTCCCGGAATCGTTTCATGTGTTCGCCGTGATGGGCGTGATATCTCTCCGGGATCAGGATATCCAGGGGCTGGCCCAGGACGTCGTCAGCCCTGCGCTCGAACAACTTCTCGGCGCCTGGATTGAAGACCCGGATGTGGCCGCCCTCACCGACCGCCACCACGGCGTCGGGCGCTACGGACAGCAGGCCGGCGAGACGTCCGCCGCCTTGTCCCAAATCGGATTTTCCCTCTTGGAAATTGGGTTGTCTGGCCATCTCCCCTCCATCGGGCAACGCCGGCCAGCGACCTTCTAGACGGTCCCTGGACCATCACCAATTTCAAGGCAAGTGTATCAACCCCGGCGCGATATGGATAGCGGTCGAAACCTAGTTTTCGAACCTTTGCTCCAGCACGGCAATCTGATCGCCGGTCAGGAACCGTGTTTCCATGCCGCGCAGCATGAGGAAGAGTTTCGCAGTCTCCTCCAGTTCCTCCGTGGCGTAGACCGCGTCCTCCAGCGATTTGCCAGCGACGACGGGGCCGTGATTGGCCAGCAGCACGGCGTGATGGTCCGACGCCATCTCGCGCACAGCCCGGGCCAGGTCCAGATCCCCCGGCGGGAAGTAGGGCACCAGGGGAAGCTTGCCGATCTTCATGACGTAATAGGCGGTAACGGGGGGCAGCACGTTGGCCGGATCGACGTCGGCCAGGCAACTCACGGCGACGGAATGGGTCGAATGCAGGTGCACCACGGCGCCGGTTGCGGGGCGTTTCTCGTACATGGCGGTATGCAGAAAGGTCTCCTTTGTGGGCTTGTCTCCGGAGACGTGTCCACCGTCGTCATCCAGTTTGGCAATGCGCGCCGGATCCAGGTTGCCCATCGTGGAGCCCGTCGGCGTCATCAGCCAGCCGTCCTCGAGGCGGACGCTGATGTTGCCTGAGCTGCCGAAGGTGAGGCCCCGGTCGAACATGGACTTGGCCAGACGGGTAATGTCCTCGCGTAGTTTGTTTTCAGTGCTCACGGCAGCAACCCGAATGCTTTTTCGAAAAAGTCCACGCTGCCGAAGTTGCCGGATTTCAGGGCAAGCGCCAATGGTTCTCCGTCCCGCGTTTCCGTCCAGGGCACGCCGGGATCGATTTCCGGCCCGATGCGCAGTGCCCGGACGCCCAAAGCCTCAACGACGGCGCCGGAGGTCTCCCCGCCGGCCACGACAAACCGGCGCACTCCGCCCTCGACCAGTGCCCGTGCAATGCGCCCCATGGCGCCTTCGACCAGCGCACCCGCTTCTTCGCGGCCGAGATTTTTCTGGATCGCCGCGACCTCGGCGGGATCGGCGGAGGAATAGATCAGAAACGGCCCGTCGTTGATGTGCTGCTGGCTCCAGGTGACGGCATCGCCCACGACATCATGCCCGGCGGCGATCTTCATGGGATCGAGGGCAAAAGCGGGCCGTTTATCCATCATGGACGTGATCTGCTCGCGTGTGCGCACCGAACAACTGCCCGACAGGACAGCCGCCGCCCCTTCGACCGAGGGATAAACCGGCGGTTCGGCGGCGCCCAATAGGCCGCGCGTTCGGAAGTTCTGCGGCAGGCCCAGCGCCACGCCCGAGCCGCCGGTGACCAGCGCCAAATCCGCCGATGCCGCGCCGATGGTCGACAGATCCCCATCGTCGACGGCGTCGACAATGGCATGGCGGATACCGTCCGAGCGAAGTTCATCGTAGGCGCTTCTGACCGCCTCCGCGCCGTTTGCTACGGTTTCCCTCGGCACCAGGCCGACCGCGTGCAGAGTCTGCCGTCCCAAGACGTTCACCAGATTGGAATCAGTCATGGGATTGAGCGGATGGTTGCGCATGCTGGATTCCGAGAGCAATTCGTCGCCGACGAAGAGGTGCCCCTTGAACACGGTCCGGCCGTTGGTGGGAAAGGCCGGGCAGGCAATGGTGAAATCGGCCCCGAGCGCTTCAAGCAGAGCGTCAGCCACGGGTCCGATGTTGCCGCGGTCTGTCGAATCAAACGTCGAGCAATACTTGAAAAAATACTGCTCCGTCTTGCTGGCGCGCAGCCAGTCCAGGGCGCTAAGCGAGTCCCGCACGGCTGCCGCCGCGGGATTGGTCCGGGACTTCAGGGCGATCACGACGGCATCGGCGTCGCCGGGGTCGATTTCGTCGTCCGGCACGCCGATGATCTGGGTCGTCTTCATACCCTGGCCGACCAGAGTGTTGGCAAGATCCGTCGCCCCCGTTGAATCGTCCGCAATACAACCCAGTAAGACCGGCATTCATCTCTCCACCGTCAGTCGCCGGAAACCGTCCGGCGATCATTGCTTATCCGTTGATTATTTCAATGACGGTGGATGTTACCGCTTCCGTGCCCTGATCGCCGCCAAATTCCTGCGGCCTGATCCTGCCGGCCTCGAAGCCCGCTACGACGGCGGCGTCGATCTCCAGGCCGGCTGCGGTCAGGTTGGTGTCGGCGAATCGGTCGCCGAGCCAGTCCAGCATCAAGCCTGCGGACAGGATGGTCGCCAGGGGATTGGCGATGCCCTGTCCGGCGATATCGGGGGCGCTGCCGTGGGCGGGCTGAAACAGGGCGTGGTCATCGCCGATTTCGGCGCAGGCCGCCATGCCCATGCCGCCAACCAATCCGCCGCCGAGATCGGACAGGATATCGCCGAACATATTCTCCATGACCAGGACGTCGAATTCCCAGGGCTTGCGGATGAGGTCAAGCGCCTGGGCGTCGACGTAATTGCAATCGTTGTCGATATCCGGAAAGGCCGCCGCGCGCTCCTGAAAGATCTTGCGAAAGAAGGCGAATGCGCGAAAAACGTTGGCCTTGTCGACACAGGTGACACGCCCCCGGCCGCCGCGGGCCTTGCGTTTGGTCGCCAGCCGGAAGGCGAAATCAAAGAGCTTTTCGCTGGTCTCCCGGGTAATACGCAATGTTTCGCGTGCCTCGCTGTCACCGATCACCTCGCCCCGGCCGTGGGTGTAGAAGAGACCCTCCGTCGATTCGCGCAGAATGATGAGGTCGATGCCGGCGGCGCGTTCGTCGGCCAGGCGACGTGGCGAGTTGGGGTAGGCCTTGACGGGGCGCACGCCGCCATAGAGGCCCAGTTCGTCACGTATCCTTAAGTGCGGCGCGATTTCGGTGCCGTCGGCATGGCGCACATCGGGCAAACCAATGGCGCCCATCAGGACCGCATCGGCCACCTTCACCTTTTCGAAGGCCTCTGCGGAAATATCCTCGCCGGTCTCACGGAAATACCCCGCCCCGGCTTCCAATTCCTCAAGATTGAGGGCGAAGCCGCCAAATTTTCCTTCCACGGCCCGTAGTACACGCGTCGCGGCGGCAATGATGTCGACGCCGATGCCGTCCCCCGGCAATACGGCAATATTCACATCCCTCGTGTTGGTCACGGCAGCGGTCTCCTCCGGGTGATTTGGAACAATGCGTCTGTTGGGTTTCAGATTAATGTATACATTAACGTATTCGCAAGCTATTTTGTGTAACCCTAGTCGGACACGGGCGGAGTAACGCATTGACCCCCTCGCCGAGGCAATCAGCGAAGATATCCCTGGAGGATGTCGCCTACGAGCGTCTGAAACGGGAGATCATCGGCAACCATTTCGCGCCGGGCTCACAAATGCTGGAATCCGAACTGGCAGCCCATTTGTCGATGAGTAGGACGCCGGTGCGAATCGCCTGCGTGCGCCTAGAGAAAGAAGGACTAGTGGAAATCCTGCCGCGCAAGGGTGTCAGGGTGCTGCCGGTATCACCCGACGATATGCGGGAAATCTACGCTTTGTTGACCGCGTTGGAAGCCGAGGCGGCCGCTTTGATCGCGACGGACAAACCGGACAAGGCCGCACTCGGCCGCGTCAGGGCCGCCGGCGAGGACATGGCCAAGGCGCTGGATAGTGACGATCTGGAAGCCTGGGCGGCGGCGGATGACCGGTTTCACAGATCACTGATGGAATTGTGCGGCAACCGGCGCCTGCGGGATTTCGTCAACACCCTCTACGACCAGGCACACCGGGCCCGTCTGGCAACGCTGTTTCTGCGCCAGCGCCCTGATAGGTCCACGCGCGAGCACCGCGACATATTGCGTCACATCGAGAAAGGGGACGCCGCCGGGGCCGCAGAAGCCTTTCGCCGGCACCGCGAGCGCACGACCGAAGAGTTGCTCGACCTGCTCGAACGCAGCCGTCTCCGGCACCTTTGAGCGTGGACAGCGCTGCCTAGCTTTTCTATCATTCTATTGAATTACTCCCATGCCTTTTATTGGAGATGAAAAGTGGATCTGGACGGAAAGGCGGCGATCGTAACCGGAGGGGCATCCGGCCTGGGCGCGGCAAGCGCCAAAGCATTGGCTGAGCGGGGCGCCAAGGTTACCCTTGTGGATCTTAACGGGGAAATGGGGGAGGCCTCCGCACGGGACCTGGGCGGAGTCTTCGCCAAAGCGGATGTCGCCGACGAGGCGGGGCTGGCCTCGGCCCTCGATGCGGCGCGCGCGGCCCATGGACCCGTCAGGGTTCTCATCAACTGCGCCGGCATCGCCGCCACCATGAAAACCACCTCGCGCGGCGAACCGCATGCCCTGGATGTCTTCGACAGGGTCATCCGCGTCAACCTGATCGGCACATTCAACGCCATCCGCCTGGCGGCAACGGAGATGGCCGGACTGGAGCCCCTGGCGGACGGCGAACGCGGCGTCATCGTGAACACCGCATCGATCGCCGCTTTCGACGGACAGGTCGGCCAGGCCGCCTATGCCGCATCAAAGGGCGGTGTGGTCGGCATGACGCTACCCATCGCGCGGGACCTGGCCAGAGATGGCGTGCGTATCTGCACCATTGCGCCCGGCATTTTCGACACGCCGCTGCTGCGCGCCACCCTCACCGATGAGATCAAGGAAGCGCTGGAGGCCAGCGTGCCCTTCCCGCCGCAGTTGGGAGATCCCGAACGCTTTGGCCGCCTGGCCCGCGACATCTGCGAAAACACCATGCTGAACGGCGAAACCATCCGCATCGACGGCGCCCTGCGCATGGCGCCGCGCTGATCGGGACAAAAAAGGGGCCCGGAAAACCGGACCCCTTCTTTGCCGATTGGCGGGCGCCGCTAGGCGGCCGCAATCTTGGCGATGAAGGCGTCGACTTCCGCCCTCAGCGATTCCGATTCCGTCGACAGCTGATCCGCCGACGTCAGCACCTTGGTTGATGCCTCGCCGGCCTCGCCGGCTGCGACCGTGACGCCGCCGATGTTCTCGGTGACTTCCTGAGCGCCGTTGGCGGCTTCCTGGGTGTTGCGGGCGATTTCCTGCGTCGCCGCACCCTGTTCTTCCACCGCTGAGGCGATAGCCGCGGTGATCTCGGCCATATTATCGATGGTCGAACTGATCCCGTCGATGGCGTCCACGGCTTCCTTGGTAGCGCCTTGGATGCCCGCGATCTGACTATCGATCTCCTCGGTGGCCTTAGACGTCTGAGCCGCCAAGTTCTTGACCTCGGACGCCACGACCGCGAAGCCCTTGCCGGCATCGCCGGCCCGGGCGGCCTCGATCGTCGCGTTCAGAGCCAGCAGGTTGGTCTGTTCGGCGATATCAGAGATAAGCTGAACGACCTCGCCGATGCGTTGCGCGGCGTTGTCCAGTTCGCGCACCGTGTTGTGCGTCAGTTTCGCTTTGCTGACGGCACCGTCGGCCACCTCGGACGACTTGGTAACCTGATTGCCGACTTCCTGAACCGATGTCGCCAATTCCTCGGCGGCCGCAGCCACGGTCTGGACATTGGCGGAGGCTTCCTCCGCCGCCGACGCGACGACGCCGGACTGGTTGGACGTCTGTTCGGCAATGGACGACATGGACTGGGCGGTCGTCTGCATTTCGCTGGCGGCCGCAGATACCGTTTCAACGACACCCTTGACGCTGCCTTCGAACTCATTGGCCAGCGAAATCATGGCTTCGTGGCGTTCCTCCTCGGCCTTGACCTCGGCGGCACGGGCTTCCTCTTCCATGCGCTTCTTTTCAGCTTCGGATTCGGCCTGCTGAGAACGTAAATTCTCCGTTTCGATGGCATTGTCCTTGAAGACCTGAACGGCTCTGGCCATTTCACCAATTTCGTCGACCTGCTCCTGGTTGGGGATATCGACTTCGAGATCACCCGTCGCCAGCGTACCCATGACGTTCGTCATGGCGCCGACCGGTCCGACGACCACGCCGCGCATGCGGAAATAGGCCAGGGCCAACACGGCGCCGAGCACGACCAACAGCGCCAATGCGATGCCGCGGCCGATCCAGGTTCCGCGCGCCAGGGCTTCTGTGACGTCAGCGTCGATTTCAAGCACGCCGCGAAGATCGTTGAGCTTCCAGTCATCCTTCGGCGTGTCGGCGCGGGTGTTGTGGCAGTTCACGCAGACCTGGCTCGCCATGGTATCGGCGAGGCCAACCCGCACGATGTCGCGGCCCTCGATGGTCTCGGTCCGCACGAACGACTGCTCCGGATTGCTTTCCAAGGCCGCCCAGGCAGCTTCGCCGAAAGTGTCGAGTTCACGTTCTGCCCGGAGGGGGAAGGGATAGGGGCTGTAAAGCTTCAGGGTGGTGCCCGCTTCGGCCAGCAATTCACTCAAGTCATGAATGAAGGTGGCGGGCAGCGGGATTTCACCCGGCGTGTCCTTGTGGGTATAGGTCGGCTTCAGCGCCTTGCTTTTGATCGCCTTGCTGACGACGTTCTTCGTGTAGTAGCCGCGAATGACCTTAAATTGCTTAACCGTTTTCTCGGCACTGGCAACTGCGTCGGCCTTGATGCCGCGTTCGGTAATGATCGGAATGCCGATCCAGGCGCCGATACCGCAGACCAGCACGCCCGCGACCATCACCGGAAACAGTTTCCAGGAAATGCTTTTGTTTAGGATATCCATTGGTTCCACCTCTAACTGGACAACACCGGGAAGCGGACAGCCATCCAATCGAAAAACGACTTGAGCTTGGATGACCCAACTGCTCCTCGTTCGTTAAACCGGTATTTCGCGAAGCGTGCCCCTTCGCCGCGTCCGGTCAGACATGGTCATAACCACGTCACACAGGAATATAATCACCATAATGTTTCTGGGGGATTTCAGCGTTGCTCAAAAATGTAACGGGGGTATTTCAGTCGGTAGCTCTTGTTGAGCACGCAAAAAATGCATCAAACCCCCTCATCACAATCTTTAGGCCCCTTCAATTGAACATATTTTTTGTGTTAATTATAGAATTCAACAGTCGTGATCGACCGCGGAAACGTTCTTGTCCGCCTGCCATTTTCTTCTCAGGCGATATGCCCTAGGGTTTAGCCCTTTGCAGCCCCACCTAGTTGGATTGGTTAATGGCGGACGTCCGTAACATTCTCTTTATCATGTGCGACCAGTTGCGCGCCGACTACCTCTCGTGCGCTGGCCACCCCACCTTGGAAACGCCCAACATCGACGCGCTGGCAGCCCGAGGCGTGCGGTTCGACAACGCCTACACCCAATCGCCGGTGTGTGGTCCGTCCCGCATGTCTTTTTATACCGGCCGCTACGTCGCCAGTCACGGCTCGACCTGGAACGGCGTTCCGCTGGACGTCGGCGAATGGACCATGGGCGACTACCTTCGACCGCTGGGCATGCGTACGGCACTTGTGGGCAAAACCCATATGGCGGCGGATCTGACAGGCATGGAGCGGCTCAATCTCGATCCCGTTTCCGACCTCGGCATTCTGGTTTCCCAATGCGGTTTCGAGCCCTACGAGCGTGACGACGGTCTGCTGCCGGCGGGCACCACCGCCCCCGATCTGGCCTATAACAAATGGCTCAACGAGAAGGGCTATCCCGGCGACAATCCCTGGCACGATTTCGCCAATTCGGCCGAGGGGCCGGACAGCGAAATCCTGACCGGTTGGGAAATGCGCCATGCCCGTCTGCCGGCCCGGGTGAAAGCCGAACATTCCGAAACGCCCTACATGACCTCGCGGGCCATCGATTTCATGCAGGAGGCGGGGGACAATCCCTGGTGCCTGCACCTCAGCTTCATCAAGCCCCATTGGCCCTATGTCGCGCCAGCCCCGTACAACGAGCTTTACGGCCCAAACCAAATCGTCGCGCCCAATCGCACCGCCAGTGAACGCGACGCCCCCCACCCCGTCATCGCCGCCTACATGGAGCATGCCGAAAGCCAGTCGTTCCAGCGCGAGGAAGTGCGCGACACCGTAATTCCCGTCTACATGGGACTGATCAAGCAGATCGACGACGAATTGGGCCGACTGTTCGAGTTCATGGCGGCGGCGGGCCGGCTCGACGATACCTTGATCGTCTTCACCTCTGACCACGGCGATTATCTCGGCGACCACTGGCTGGGCGAGAAGGAACTCTTCCACGAGGAATCGGTCCGCCTGCCCATGATCGTTGCTGATCCCTCGGGTGCCGCGGATGCCACGCGCGGTACGGCGTCGAACGCCCTGGTGGAGGCCATCGATCTGGTGCCAACCTTTATCGAGGCGGTCGGCGGCGAGGTCGAAAAACAACGAATCGAAGGGCGCTCCCTACTACCGTTGCTGCGTGATCCGACGCCGCCCGAAGACTGGCGCGACGCGGCCTTCAGCGAGATCGATTTCGCTTTCCGTGGTGCGCGGATGAAGCTGGAGTTGGCGCCCGACCAGGCACTTTCCTGGATGGTCCGGACGGAACGCTGGAAGTATATCTACTACGAAGGCTTCCCGCCCCAATTGTTCGACATGGCGGAGGATCCTCAAGAGCAGCGGGATTTTGGGCAATCGCCGGAACATTCCGATGTGCGGGCGGAACTGCACGAAAGGCTGTTCACCTGGCTCCGCCACCTGCGCTCCCGCCGCACCATCAGCGACGATCAGGTGGCGATGCGCACGGCAACCTCGAAGAAACGGGGCTTCCTGATCGGCGAGTGGTGAACGGGATCCGGGTATGACCCGAAGCGGACATGGAACAGGATGAATGAAACCGCCAACCTCTGCGCCGACGACAACCCTGACCCTCGGCGCTGGTCTGGGCCATTGGCCTTAACGCATTTTCCTGCGAAACTAGGAACCATACGGAACTTCGAAATCTTGGGGGTGATGCAGGGTGTTTGGAAACATACTAGTCGCGACGGACGGTTCCGATCACGGAACGAAAGCCGTTAATGCGGCCTCGGACCTTGCTACCAAGTATGGTTCAAGGCTGATCGTCGGCCATGTGTTGTTACACGGAGAACCGCCTTCTGCGTTTAAGCGGATGGCCGAGATTGAACATCTGGTCCGAGAGCCAAAAGTTCCAAAGCCGGATACAAAAAACATTCAAGGCGGTTTGATTTCCATGATCAGTCAGGCGGAGCAAAATAGGGTTTCGCACGACGTCATGGAGGCGCTGGCCAGCCGGGTAATCGATCACGCCGTCAGCTTGGCGAAGAAAAAGGGCGTGAAAGAAATCGTCACCAGAGTTGCGGAGGGTGACGCAGCAAACCGAATTTTGAAAATAGCGGAAGAAGTAGAGGCCGACATGATCGTTATTGGTACTCGCGGATATGGCCCCCTCAAAGCGCTGTTGTTGGGCAGTGTCTCACAAAAGATCAGTCAATTGGCTCACTGCGCTTGCCTGACTATCAAATAGTTTAAAGTAAGCGATGAAAATCGCCTCCGGTTAACCGGTTTTGCTCCATTTCACGATGTCATCCTGTCGGCAAGCCGGGACATTTCGGTTGCCTTCTTTTGATGCAGTGGACGGCTCCCACCCGCCGGCATCTAGGTGCCAAAGTGGTGGTTC
>CAYOAD010000005.1:0-31698 GCA_964401845.1 uncultured Rhodospirillaceae bacterium
CAACAGGCGGGCGCAGCCACATCCCGGAATGCTGTCGGGGCAGTCGATCAACGCGCCATTCAGGAGCTGATTATCGGCGAGGCCCGAAAGATGAACTTTCCTCCGGCCCTGGCCCTGGCCGTCGCCCGCGTCGAATCGGATTTCAACCCAATGGTCAAAAGCCACAAGGGCGCCCGCGGCGTGATGCAGATCATGCCGGCCACGGCGCTGGACGAATACGGTATCGAAGCCGATCTGCTCTGGCAGCCGAGGATCAACATCCGGCTGGGCATTCACTTCCTGAAACGGCTATTGTTGCGCTACCGGGGGCGGACGGACTTGGCGCTCTCGTATTACAATGGCGGCTCCCGGGTCGGCGATCTGCCGAACGCACGCGTGATGCCGGCGACCCGGGGCTACGTGAACAAGGTGCGGCGCTGGCAGCGGCACTATCGCAGGGAAATGTGGCGGCCCACGGCGCGGCCGAATGGTGTGGTATGGAAATCGTCGAGGCGACCGGGCGAATCCCGGAAGCCGGAAAGAGCCCGGAATTGACCGCCCTGCTGGCAAACGTCGCGGAAGCGACCGCCGCCGACGGCGAGCCGCGCTACGCGCCGAAGACGTACCGTGACCTCGCCCGGTCAATCGTTTGCCGGACCTATGCCAAACCCGTCCTCCAATTATGCCACCTGATCAACGCCGCCGATGCCTGCGGCTCGGGCCGCGATCGCTGGGAGAACTTTTTCTATGGCGTCGATGCGGCCCGGCCCAGCGCCTTCCGAGGCTACCTATTCGAGGCGTTGGAGAACGGGGGTTGGCGCCGTCCCGGCATTGAAGCGGACGCCGAGGGCGTGTCCGTTCGCTACGAAGACGGCTTTTTCAACATCCGATATGGCCGCATGCCGCTATTGGCGGCCTTGCTGGAAACCGTGCTCACCATGGTCGGATACCGCGAAATAGACGGCATCTTCCGGGACATGTTGAAGCGCGCCGGCGATCTCACCGCGGTGGGTGATGCCGCCAACGCCCTCAACCGTCTGATATACGCTTACCTGCGGGATAATCTGACCAGCGCGCAGGCGGGTGACAAGTTCGATGCCATCGTTTCCTTTCTTAAACTGCGGGCGGCATCGACGGGCCAAGCCAAAGGCTCGGGCGCGATTACAATCGACGATGAGGCCTTGGTGGACTTTTGGCTGAAGCAAACGCCGGAAGCCGCGCCCTCGGGCGACTTCCGCGCTTTCAAAACGGTGGCGGGGGCATTTGTCGACCTGCTGCGCGCTCTGGAATCGACGTCAGATCAGCAGGCGATTCAGTACGCAACGTCCATCGGATCCGACCGGGAGGCCGGCGAGGTTGATCCGGGTTCGATTTACGGCGAGGAACTGGCCGATACCATGGGCGGGGAATGGACCGATCCGTTCGCCGCTCTGGATCTGCCGCCAGCCGACGCCATAAAATTCCTCAACAAAGTCGAACGGGAGGCTCTCGACACATTGATGGACTACGGTCCTTTGGCGGGCGAATTGCCCCTGACGGTATTGCGGGCCGACATATTCGGCGCCGCGCAAGGGCGCGTCACCCAGGCGCTGCGTCGCGGTCAGAAGTCCCAGGCAATCGCCGGCTTGGTGGGCTGCACCGACGTTGAGAACTATGCCGACAGAATGGCGCGTTACCGGCAATCGGATGACCAACTCGTCCAAGTGCAGAAAGCGTCGCTTCACGTCCTCTCGTCGGATCCAGCCTTTGTCGCCGTCGACCCGGCCGACAACGGGGAGATCGACGAAACCACCAACATCGTTCCGCTGTTCGGTCGGCAGGTTTCCGTTGCCAATGATTTGCCGGATATCCGGGCCGAAGCCCGCGCCGCCTTCAACAACATTAGCCGCAAGGGGTTCAACGAAGCGGATCTTGACGATCCCGACATCCGCGAGGGCTTCAGTATTGGGGCCGAGGCCCTGGTGCATGGCCGCGACCATCTCGCCGCCTACCTCGCCATCCTTGAAAACTACGATTTGGAAGCACCCGGCCTGGCAGAAATCTTTCAGGCCGACCGGGCACTTTTCAGCAAACAATTTTCCGTGCTCTATGGAGGAGCGCCATGACGATACGCATCAATCTCAACGAGGGCGCAGATCTCGATAATGCCAGGCAGCTGTTCGAAAGCGAAGACACCGTCCGCCAGGTCATCCGGGGTGTCGCGGATCGGGATTTCAGGCCCGTCATCGGCTTTCGCCGGCTGCACGCCTATGCGACGGGAAGCGGCGATATCGAGGATAGCGAGTTGACCCGGGCCCTGGCGGAAGACGAAAACCTGCGCGCAGACCTGCATGCGCTGCTGGCCAAGACCGCCCTTAACCATCTTCCTGAGGTGGCCGCCGCCAGCAGCGGTGAGTTGAGCTCGCGGGAAAGTGCGGGCTGCCGCATCCGGATCGAACCCTCCCGGGCCGAACCCGACCAGGCCTACGTCATCATCGAATTGGTGGACCGCGAAGCGCCCTTCCCCACCATGCTTTTTACCTTCAATGCCGAAGGGCGCAGCGATACACTCGCCCTGCCTGAAGGCCGCGATGGCGTCGTCCAGGTCTTGTTGGACGCGGACGCGCCGGTATTGGAGAGCCTGAAGGATCACGCCGCCGAGGTCTTTCTGCGTTGAGCAAAGTCCGCGTTTACATTCCGACAACCGATGGGCCGGTTCAGGTCGAACGCATAACGCGGGAACCGGCAGCCCAGTCCGCCGTCTGTGTCGGACGGACAACCCGGGTGTTGCCCATCAGCGGCGCCTACGATTCCTTTGTCCGGCCGCCGTCAGGTGTGATCGAGCGCGAGTTCGGCCCCTTCGATCCAGGCGCCTTCCGGCTCGACGTTTCGGCCCCCATCGCGGACGGTGAAAGCTGGCAGGCCGGCATTTTTGTGGCCCACGCCCTGGCCGCCGTGGGCCGCCTGGCGGGCCCCGATGAACCGTGCGAGGCGGCGCTCTGGATAACCGGGGCCTTGGACAACGATCTGAAGATCGGCGGCGTCGGGCATGTACCGGAAAAATTCCGGGCATCCGACGCGCTTTTTTCGGAGCTTGCCGCAGGCGGCATCGAGCTACAGATTTTCCTGCCGACGGACAACGAGGAAGCGGCGGTAGGATCGGCCGGCGGACACACCTACTCTGGCATGGCCGCGGCTTCGGAAATTTTGGCGGAGATCGGCATATCGACGGCGCCGCCGGCCAATCGGACCGATGTTCCCGCAACCAGTGCCGGAGGGCGAAGTTCCCGGTCGCGATTGTGGGTTGCCCTGCTGCTTTCGGGCGTGGTGGTGGCGGGCGTCGCCGCCGTGGTCGTCGACAAAATGCAGCAAGTCACGCCAAACCCAACGCCGCCCGCCGCCAAATCTCCGACAAAGACGGCGGCCGCGGCGCCTGCGCAAAAGCCAGCGGAAGAGCCCCCGCCGGCAGCCAAGCCGAAACCCAAAGCCCAGCCGCCGACCAAGCCCGAAGCGCCGTCTTTCCGCCCGCCGGTCATTGAAATCATCGAACTCAGAGCACCCACGGGAGTTTCCTGCGCGGCGATCCAATTCGGCAAGGCCAAGGCAACCGCCGTCCCCGTGGAACGTGTGGACGGCGACTACGCCGACAGCAAATTGCCGGGGCTTTGCGGCCTAGAGATCGGTGTTGATGCCGGAAATCACAAGGCCTACGCCAGGGTGTCAGTCCAGACGACACGGGGCCGATTGATCAAGAGCGGCGCACTGCCAACGGCGTTCAGTGGAGACACGGCGTTCTCAGGCCGCTTGTCCTGGCGGTTTTTCGTGCCGAAACGGCTACCGCATCCATTGGAATACGAAATCAGCTTTACCGCCGGTCCGGCCAGCCTGACCCAGGCCAACTCGAAAACCACCCTGATACGGCACCGCGTGGTGCCCTAAAATTCAGTCGTCAGCAAAAATTTGCTGAACCTTCCGGGCGACGGTGCGACCGAGAATTTCGTGCTGATCGTGTTCGAAATGGATGCCGTCGATATCGCTCGACGAAATGAGCTGCCCGGCATCAAGATGATGGCTGTCGTAGAGTTCGGCCACGGCCTGGTAGTATTCGCCGAACTGACGTGATTTCTTCCTCCCGTCCCGGAACATGTCGGCCAGCAGACTCAAACGGCCCAAGGGCGGAGGCGTCAGCATCAGCGTTTGCGGCGCGGTTCCGCCGTTCTTTGGCGCGATCGAGGCAACGATCTCCAGCAACGGCTTAAGGCCGCTGGCGATGTCGTAGGCAGACATCGAGAAACGGCTTTTCAGATCGTTGGTGCCCAGCATGATGATGACCAGATCGAGCGGAACGTGGGTCTCGAGACACGGCAGCAAATAGGATTTGCCGTTCTTGTGGTCGCCGTCGATGGGGTCGTCATGTACCGTCGTTCTGGCGTTCAGCCCCTCCTCAATCACCAGGAATTCGTCCCCCAGTTGCCGCCGCAGGACGCCGGGCCATCTGGCGCCGGCATCGTAGCGCTGGATGTCGCCCAGCGTTTTGATGGGTTTTGCGCCCCAAGTGTTTGAATCGCCATAACAAAGAACGGTTTTCATGGCCGCAGCCCCTCGTGTTCGACAACTAGAGCTCTGGTTTTAAAGGAAAATCGCCAAAAAAGCCCCCCTTCATCCGGGATGGGCGAAAAAACCGCTCTGGTCCCTCCATAACCCCGATATCGATTTCAAGCGAGGTTATGACCATGACCAAGGAACACACCATTTCCGCCACGGCCAAGCGCCTAGCCGCCGTGACCGTCACGCTGGCGGCGCTTTCCGCCTGCCAGACCAATTTGCTCGGCACCACCCTCAGCCACGAAGGCATCGGCAACCGCTACAAGCGGAGCACCGAAATTGCCGAGGGCCGCGCCTGGCGAGCCTGCCACGAAGAGGCGATCCTGCTCGACGCCCAGGCCCGCAAGTCAGCCAGCGCCGCCCGCTACATCGCCAGCGCGAAGGCGTTGGAGGCCTGTGAGGCTAACCTCGACAACGCCGACACCGTCGCACCCGATGAGCGTATGAAGTCCTATGCCGTCAGCGTGCAGAATTACCTCAAGGGCGGTGACGTCGCCGCTGCGCGGCGCAATCTCGACCGCTTCAAGACGGCCTTCGGCGGCAAGGACCTGTTCTACCCGGACGGCTCGTCGTTCACCGAAACCATGGAACTGTTGCTCGGTCTGGCTGAGAAATCCGCCGCCGGCGCATACTCCATCGCCAACGTCTCCAGCGCCGTGAAGGGCGAAGTCCGACGCATGCGCTACTGGAAACACATGTAGGAGGATGTCGTGATGTACAGCCCCACCATCCCGCGCCGGACCCGCCTGTTGCTTGCCGCCGCCGCCATCGCCCTGATCGCCACCGCCTTGCCGGTCAACGCCGCGACCGACAACGCCGCCCCGACCTGGCGGCCCCAGGTCAGCGAGCGGCTGGTCAAGCTGCCGGCCAACTATCTGAAGAAATCGCTCGACCGTGATTTCGCCCGCTCGGCCTTGGGTCAGGCGATCAAGGACATCGAGGGCGAAATCGCCCTGAAAACCCAGACGCTGTCCGATCTCCAGTCGGCGATTGAACAAGCCGATGGCGAAGTGCAGGTGGAACTCAAGCACCAGCTCCTGGCCGAGAAACGCGCCTACATTGATTTGATGGGCGACAAACAGAACCTGCAGCGTAAGCAGATCGCGACGCGCCACAAGCTGCTGGACCGTTTGCTCAAACGCATCAACCGCAAGTCCGGGGGATTGAGCAAATCCCGCCGCGATCTCGCCGCCAAGCAGGAGAGCGCCCGGTCGCGTTTCGAGGCCACCGCCTCCAAGGTGGACATGGCCCTTTTCGCCGACGACGCAGCGCCGCAAACCAAGTACGCGAAGGAATACGGCAAGAACCTGCAATCCATCCAAGCCCTGGTCAGCGCCATCCAGAGCCACCCGATGAACGCCGAAGCGGAATTGGACGGCGAGAATATCTCCAAGCCGGAATACATCCGCCGCATGATCGCCAACGCGGAATCGAAATTGGCGTTGATCGACCAGGAAGAGCAGATCCTGGGCTACATGGCCAAGATCGTGGCGCTCGACGCCATGGTACTGGCCGAGGACATCGCCGACGCCGATCTGGCCGACGCCGACGTCACCGAGCCCGTGGACCTGACCAACGTCGTCAACATCTTCATCAACAACTAGCCGAAATCCGGAAGGAGACCGATCATGTCATTCACGAAATCCCTTGGCCGCCCCAGGGTTGCCGTCATCGCCGCCGCCGTTGCCGCCAGCATGCTCACGGCCACACCGGTCCTGGCCGGCAGCGTCGAGAACCTCGAACGAGAACGCGCCATGATCCTGGAGACGCTGTTGCATGCCGATCTCACGCCGGACGAGCGTTTTGCCAAGTCAAACACCTCGCGCCGCCGCCTGGTGGACCTGGAACGGATCGTCCTGCGCGACGACAAGCTGACGGGCCGCAATACCCCCGCCATCCGCAAAGCGTTCGCCAATTACGATCTGACCTTCCTGGTGCATGCCGCCAGCGAAAAACAGATGTTGGTGCTGGACAACTGGTTCGACGCCATGGGCCTGACCACCCAGGCGCTGCTTAGCACCCGGGTCGGAGCGCACTAGAATGTCCACCGTGAAGTCGGGTTCAGGTTCAATGCTCGATGCCGGACTGCGCACCACAAGTTACGTTCTGGGCGGCGTGGTCATCGCCCTGGCCGTGGCCAGCGCGGCCGGCCCCTTCGATACTGCGGACATTGCCGCCTGGGCCGAGCGCGTCTTCGGGCCGACCTTCACGGTCCTGTTCACCGTCCTAATCGTCGCCGCGCTGTTCTGTTGGGTGCGCATGCATCAGCACAAAACGGATGCCTCGAAATACCGCCCCTGGCTGGAAGCCGGCATGCACGCCTCGAGCGGCGTCGCCACCCTGGCCCTCACCTACACGCTGCTGGGCATCAGTTTGGGCATTGGCAGTCTGGCCGATCAGGAACTCACCAGCGATACCGTCAACGCCGTCATTCAAGGCCTGACCGGGCACTTCAGCATAGCCTTCATGACAACCGTCATCGGCCTGCCGACGGCGGCTTCGCTACGGGCCCTGCTGCTGGTCACCAACGCCGTCTACGCCTCGCGCCAACGCAGCCTTGCGCTACTCAGCCACGGAGAAACATCATGAAATTCCTGTTGTTCAACGCCGTCGTCGCGGTCGCCCTTGCTTATCTGTTGATGGGTGGTGACCGGAACCGGCAAACCGCCGATATTTCCGCCGCGCTGGAGCAAGGCGTTAAATCCGTCGTCGACGCCGCCAAATCCGTCGCGACGCCGGGTATTTCCCAACCGCTGGAACCGATCCATCCGGTGGAAGACCCTCCGGCCCCGGCAGCGGAACCCGGAATGATCGCCGAAGAGCCTGCGCCAACACCCGCGCCGCGGGCCAAGTCCGCCCGCCGCGCCCCGGCGCCGGCAGGCCAGGACGTCGCCGTTACCCGGGCGCCGGACGTACCGGCCTTGCCGCCGGTCGCGCAACCGGCCGCAAATGAGGAAACGGTTTTGGATCCGGCGGTCGCCAAGCGCCGTGCCGAGGTTCTGGGTGAAGCGCCGGACGCCGCAGCCAAACCGACATTCATGTCAGCCGCCGACCGCAAGCGTGAACTGATGCGCCTGGCCGAGGACATGGAACTGCGCTTCCTGGGCTCCGTCCGGCAATAGGGGGATCGAGGTGCCGGCATCCTGGCAGGGGAGAGTATCGCTTGGGTTGACCCTGCTGTTGGCGGGTCTCTTGGCCAGCCGCATGATCGGCATCGCCCCGCTGCCTACGCCGAAGGAGCCAGCCACCTCACCGGACAGTTCGCCAAAGGCCGAAGTAACCGAGCCGAAAACGGAGTCGGTCAGTCCGGCCATCATCTATTTGCCGCCACCGCCGCAACCGAAGGTCAAGCCGGCGACACCTCAATCCGGCCAAGCAAAGCAGGTGGCGGCCCAGCCGAAGCTCGCGCCTTTGCAGGAAACGAAGCCGTTAACCGCACCGCCGGTCACTCTAGAGCCATTGACGCCCGAGCCCGCCTCCGCGTCGCCGCAAGTTGCGCTCACGCCCTTGAAGCCTGAGTCGAGGAAACCGCTGCCGCGGACGGAAAAGGCCCGACCGCCGCCTATAACCAAAACTGCGGACACGGCTATAACCACGCCTGCACCCAAACGCGAACCGGTCTCCCGTCCAGGCGTCCATGCCGCCGCCAAAGGCCGCGTTCTGTTGCGCGTGCTCGAACACGGTAAAGGCCCCGCCATCGAAATCGCCTGGCCCTCCCGGCGCGGCAGCCGCCGGGATCTCACCCGTCTGCTGCAGCGCTGCTACGGCATGGAACTGGCCCTGATGGATGGCCAGGGCCGGCTTTATGCCGACCAGGGACGCCGCGGTCAGATCTGGCGGCCCAACCTCGATCTTTACAGCGGCTTCGTGCGTCACACCAGCGGCGTGCTGCCCGAGAGCGAACGGCGCGCCGAGGCCGCCATCCGGGCCCGTCATGGCCGCCGGGGCGACCTGGTCCACATCTTTCCCCGCCGGGTTGACGCCCTGCTGCTGGGCGGCATCAGAAATCTGGCGGGCGCCAAGTACAGCCAGGCGTCGTCGATCCGCGCCCGCTATGAGGTACGCAACCGGCGTGTCCTGGTTTCCCGGATCGATATCGACGGGCAGACCACGCCGGGCGCCATCGACCTCGGCGCCGCCGCCCATTGCCGAGGCGGCACGTCATGACGATCGCCCTGAAACCGGCCCTTCTTTCCATCACTCTGTCCATCCTGATTTCGGGCTGTGTGACGGCCGGACCGGTCGTCGAACGGCGCGTCGATATGAGCGCGCCCGTCCATGACGTCACGCAAGGGGCTGCTTCCGGCGCGGAAACGACCGCACAGGATGCCTCTCAGAGAACCGTTACTTTCGCCCTTCATCCCGCCTATCGCTCGAACCCACCGGGCTGCGCCGTGATATCAGCGGCCGAACAACAACATGCCAGATCGGTTTTGGCCGGCGAGGTCGAACGCGCCCTGACCGCCCACCTGTCGCTAAAAATGAACCGGGTCATCTCAGGGCGAATGCGCGACCGCATAGTCAGGCGGCAAGCCGTCGACCTGAACCACCCGGCCGACCGCAGCGCTTTCGCCCGCGCCCAGAACTGCCGGTCGTTCCTGGTCTGGCGCTTCACCGAAGCCAGCGAAACTTATCTGCTGGCCTGGTCGAGCCGGCGTATTGGCCTCGAACTCGAACTAACGGGGCTATCCAAAGCTGACCTCCTGTGGCGCGCCCGCCACACCGTCAGCCGCTCGGGCGGCGGCCTGCCCCTGTCGCCGGTGGGCCTGGTCATCGATTCAGTCAATGCCGGCGGCTTCATCAACGACGCCGACATCACGCCCTCGATGATCCACGATGTCGTGCGCCGCCTACTCTTGACCCTGCCGCCCTCGATGTAAGGGAAGCCAAACCGTTATGCCGTGTTAATCTCACTTCCGGATTATTGTATGGGGAGTGACAATCATGGGACGGCTTGAGGGAAAGGTCGCGATCATTACCGGCGGCACCAGCGGTATCGGCGCCAAGACGGTCGAGGTGTTTGCCGCCGAAGGCGCCACCGTGGTGTTTTGCGGCCGGCGTGAGGAGCGCGGTCGCCAGATCGCCGAGGACGTCGGCCACGGGGTCGAATTCGTGCGCACCGACGTCACCATCGAGGCCGAGGTCGAAAGCCTGATCCAGGGCGTCGCCGAGCGTCACGGCCGCATCGACGCGATGTTCAACAACGCTGGCGGCCCGGCGCCGACGGGCTCCATCGTAGATCTCGATATGGCGGCCTACCACGCGGCGATGAACGTTCTGGTCGCCAGCGTCGCCCAGTGCATGAAACACGCAGCCCCCATCATGAAAGCGCAAGGCGCGGGCTCGATCATCAACAACGGCAGCGTCGGCGGCCACCAAGCCGGCTGGTCCTCGTCGTCCACCTACGCCGCCGCCAAGGCCGCGGTCATTCATCTCACCCGCTGCATCGGCATGGAACTCGGGGAAAGCGGGGTGCGGGTCAATTCCATATCGCCCGGCGCTATCGCCACCGGCATTTTCGGCAAGGCGTTGGGACTGCCCGAGGAACAGGCCGAAGGCACGGCCGAGGCCATGAAGCAGGCCTTCGCCAACATGCAGCCGGTCAAACGCGCCGGCCTGCCGGAGGATATCGCCCGGACCGCCGTGTTCCTGGCCAGCGACGATTCCGCGTTTATCAACGCCCGCGACATCGTGGTCGACGGCGGCCTGATCGGCGGCCGCCAGTGGACAGCCCAGCAAGAAGGATTGGCCGGTCTCAGGGCAGCCTTTGACGCAATCTGACACGTCCCGCATGACGGATCGCCGGGAAACAGCTGTGACGGACGCAGCCGAGGGCGCATGGCCGCTGTCCTCGCTGGTCTATGTGGCGAGCTTTGTCGCCGTATTGGTCAACGCCTTCGCGCCGCACGAGTATGTCCGGCATATCGCCAACAGCGGCATGGTTCTTTTTATCCTGCTGGAATTCCGGCGTACCCTGCCGATTCCCCGCATCGTCGGCTCCATCCTGATAGCTCTGGGTCTCGCCGCCGCAGCAAGCTCCGCGCAACTCTGGCAGAGCTTTTGGCTGGGTATCGACCAGACCCAGAAATTTCTCGTCATATTCGGCGCCGTCGCCTGGTTGCAGGTCCCGGCTACGGAAAGCCCCTCGCTCAGGTCGATCCGGCAGATGGTCATGACGCAGACGCCCGGCCGCCGCTTCGCCTACCTCGGCGGTGCGGCGCATCTGCTGGGCGTGGGCTTCAACATCGCAGGACTGTCGTTGCTGGCCGGTATGGTGAGCAATCAGGAGAACCAGCGGCTGCGCCGGCGACTGGGCCGCGCCATGGCCCAGGGGTTCGCCGCCGGTACTTGCTGGTCGCCCTTCTACGTCGGCGCCGCCGTTATCCTGACAGCTTGGCCCGAGGTCGCCTGGCTGGACATGGTGCCCTACGGCATCGTTCTGGCCACTCTCCTCACCTACCTGAGCTGGCTGCTCGACCGGCTTGCGAAGAAGACGGAAAGAACGGAGGTAAACCCTCCCGCCCCCAGCGCCGTGAGCCGCTCCGCCTGGCTGAAAAGCATCGGCATTCTGGGCGTCTTGTTCGCCGGATCGATCACGATCGTCGAGACCCATGGCGTGTCAATACCCGTTGCTCTGGCCGTCGTGGCGCCGCCGCTGGCTTTCATCTGGCGGGCGAGCCTGGCGGAACCCGGACAGCGCCTCGGCCACGGCCTCGGCTTCGCCCGGCGGACGACCAAGGCCCTGGCCGATCTCAGGGGTGAAATTCTGGTCTTCGCGGGCGCCAATATCCTCGGCGCCGGGTTGTCGTCGGCGATCGATCCGGCAACCATTGCCGAGGCCCTGGCCGCGCTCAATCTCGGCTACGACGGCAACATATTCCTGCTCGTTTTCGGCATCGTGTTCTGTAGTTTCTTGACCATCCATCCCGTGGTGCTGGTCGTCCTGGTCAGCCAGTTGTTGCCGCCCGAACTGCTCGGCATTTCGCCTTTGGTGATGGTCCTGGTGTTGATGGCGATGTGGGGCATCAGCGTCAACGTGTCTCCGGTATCGGGTACGATCCTCTATCTCTCGCGCATTGCGGGGGAGAACAACTTCACCGTGGCCTGGCGCTGGAACCCGCCGTTCACGCTCCTCGCCGCGCTAACCGTCGCGTTGCTCGCGGTCGCCGCCCGTCATCTGGGATTGGGCGCATGACTGGGCCTGGCGATATATTTTTCGATCTGGACGGAACCCTCACGGATCCCAAGCCCGGCATAACGAAGTCTATCCGGTTTGCGCTGAAGGAAATGGGACACGAGCCGCCGCCGGCCGACGAACTGACCTGGTGCATTGGCCCGCCGCTCCTAGCCAGTTTCGAGAAACTACTCGGCGACGAGAATTCGGCCGTCGCTGCGTTGACGCTCTACCGGGAACGGTTCGCGGAAACAGGCTTATTCGAGAACCGTGTTTACCCCGGAATCGAGGCGTGCCTTCGCGATTTGAAAGCTTCGGATTGCCGGCTCCATGTCGCCACCAGCAAGCCTGCGATCTACGCCGAGCGCATCATCCGCCACTTTGAATTGGATGGGTACTTCGAGACCGTGTTCGGCTCCGAACTTGACGGCACGCGTTCCGACAAATCGGAGCTCATCGAATTCGCCCTATGCGAAAGCGGCGCCGATCCCCGCCATAGCATCATGATCGGCGACCGCAGCCACGACGTGATCGGGGCGCGCAACAACGGCCTGAAGGCGGTCGGCGTACTGTACGGTTACGGCAGCCGCGAGGAATTGGAGTCGGCGGGGGCCGATGTCGTTGTGGAAACGGTCGAAGCGCTCCGCCGCTATTTGTCGTCCCCCGATTCCTCCATTTGAGCGGGCTTCCGCGCAACGAGATCGATCAGAGCGGAAATACCGGCGTGGCCGTTGCCCTCCTCAAAGACTTTGTCGTAGGCATCCAATCGTTCGATGTCGAAGTCGGCGAAGGCATCCTCCAGGAGTCCGCGGGTGTACATGTTCTCGACGTTGGGCGGGCCGCCGGTGCCATTGTCGATCTGTTCGGGCCGGTAACCCTCCATCACGAGCAAACCGCCCGGCTTCACCGCCCGCTTCATGTTCTCGAACAGTACCATCCGATCCGCGGGCGGGGCGAACTGCACGAATATGGCGACCACAACGTCGTATTGATCCGCCTCGGGCTGCCAATCGAGGACGTCCTGTTCAACGTGGTCCACGCTGACGCCTCGTTCATCCGCGAGAAGGCGTGCTTTCTCCAGCGCGACGGGGGAAAATTCCAACGCCGTAACCCGCGCACCCAGCCCGGCAAGAAAGACGCTGTTGCGCCCCTCCCCGTCGGCAACAGACAAAACGCTTTGGCCCGGCGCGAACAGATGGGCCTGGGATTTCAGGAAGTCGTTGGGCGCTTTGCCGAACAGATAGCCATCACGTTCGAAACGCTCATCCCAAAATTGGCTTTTGGTATCGGCCGGGCGCTCAGTCAACCGGGACGCCGTTCGATTTCGCATCGCCGCGCTGGACCAGAAGGCGGTCCAGCCAGTCCGGGTCCATTTCAGGCACCGACGACAGCAATAGGTCGGTGTATTCGTGGTGCGGCGGCGTCAGCACTTCTTCCTTCGGTCCCTGCTCGACGACCCGGCCTTGCAGCATCACAACAATCTCGTCGGCAATGGCTTTGACGGTGGCGAGATCGTGGGTGATAAACATGTAGGAGACGTTGACGTCGTCCTGCAGGCGCTGCAGCAATTTGAGGATTTCCTCGGCCACCAGCTGATCGAGCGCCGAGGTGACTTCGTCGCAGATGATCAAATCGGGTTCCGCCGCCAGGGCGCGGGCGATGCAGATGCGCTGCTTCTGGCCGCCCGACAGTTCGCCCGGAAACCGGTCGATGTAGTCCGCCGGTTCAAGTTCGATCATCTCCAAGAGACTTTTGATGCGGTCCTCCTGCTCGCTGCCGGAGAGCCCGAGATAGAAGCTGAGCGGCCGGCCGATGATCTCGCGGATGCGCTGGCGAGGGTTCAGCGCCGTGTCGGGCATCTGGTAGATCATCTGCATGCGCCGAAGCTGTTCCCGGTTGCGCTGCTCCAGCGCCGCCGGCATGGGCTCGCCCTCGTACATCACGCGGCCGGCTTCAGGGGGCAACAGGCCGGTGATGGCGCGGGCCAGCGTACTTTTGCCGCTGCCTGATTCGCCCACAACGGCCACCGTGCGGCCGCGATGAATATCGACGCTGACGTCTTGCAGAACCTTGACCCCGCCGCCGTAACTTGCGCTCACGCCTTCGACCTTCAAAAGCGGCGTTTCCACGGCAGTGAGATCGATATCGTCCTTGGCGAAGGTCCGCACGGCCAACAGATCGCGCGTGTAGGGGTCTTGAGGATTGGCCAGCATGTCGCGGGCGTTGCCCTCCTCGATCAGGTCCCCCCAGCGCAGCACCATGATGCGGTCGGCCATCTGCGCCACCACCGCCAGATCGTGGGTGATGTAGATGGCGGCGGTGTTGAACTCCCTCACGACATCCTTGATCGCAGCCAAAACCTCGATCTGCGTCGTCACGTCGAGCGCCGTAGTCGGCTCGTCGAACACGATCAGATCGGGCCGGCAGGACATCGCCATGGCCGTCATGGCGCGCTGCAATTGGCCGCCCGATACCTGGTGGGGGTAGCGGTTGCCGATGGTGTCCGGGTACGGCAGCTTCAGTTTGCGGAACAAGACCTTGGCGTCGGCCTCGGCCTCGGACTTCCCCTTGACGCCGTGCTGGACGGGAGATTCCGAGAACTGATCTATCAGCCGATGGGCCGGATTGAAGGAGGCTGCGGCGCTCTGCGCCACGTAGGAAATGCGCACGCCGCGCAACTGGCGCTTGGTGTCCTCGCTGGCGGTCATCAGGTCGATGCCGTCGAATTTAATTTCGCCCCCCGATATGCGGCAGCCCGGCCGGGCGTAGCCCATGGCGGCGAGACCGATGGTGGACTTGCCGGCGCCCGATTCGCCGATCAGGCCGAGCACTTCGCCGCGGCGCAAGTCGAGATCGATGCCGTGGACGATTTCCTGCCACTGCTCGTCGGCCTGACCTTCGATGCGCAAGCCGCGCATGGTGAGAATGATGTCGTCGCCGGCATTAGTGCTCATCGCGCAATCCACTTGTTTTGTGCAGGAAGAAATCGACGACGAAGTTCACGCCCACCGTCAGCAGCGCAATGCTGCCGGCCGGCAGAAGCGGCGTGATATCGCCAAACGTAATCAGCGTCGCGTTGTCGCGCACCATGCTGCCCCAGTCCGCCGTCGGCGGTTGAATGCCGAGGCCGAGGAAACTCAGTGCGCTGATGAAGAGAAAAACGAAGCAGAAGCGCAAGCCGAACTCCGCCACTAGGGGTGGCATGGCGTTGGGCAGGACCTCGCGGCGGATGATCCACCACAAGCCCTCGCCGCGCAGGCGGGCGACCTCGACGTAATCCATGACGACGATGTTCATCGCCACCGCCCGGGCGAGGCGGAACACACGCGTTGAATCGAGCAACGCGATAACGATGATCAGTACCGGAACGGATGTGCCGCTGATGGTCAGGATCAGAAGGGCGAAAATCAGCGTCGGGATCGCCATCATGACGTCGACCAGCCGGCCCAGGGCCTGATCGACCCAGCCACCGAGCGCCGCCGCAATGAAGCCCGCAACGCCGCCGACCAGAAAGGCGAGGCAGGTCGTCAGGAAGGCGATGCCGATGGTATTGCGCCCGCCGAACAGCAGTCGCGTCAGCATATCGCGGCCCAGGTTGTCGGTGCCGAGAACGAACTCGTCGCCCCAGGGTTCGAATTCCGAACCGACGATCTGCGATTCGCCGTAGGGCGTCAGAACCGGCGCGAACAGGGCGAGGAAAACATAAGCGGCGATAACGAACATCCCGAAGCGGGCACTCCAGGGGGCGCTAGCCAAGACTTTCCAGAAAGCGGCCATCTCTATCTCCTCACTTCGGGTGCATCAGCCGCGGATTGGTCACGATGGCCAATATGTCGGCTAGCAGGTTGAGGAGAACGAACGCGCCCGCGAAGAACAGCGTCGTCGATTGAACGACGGGGATATCCCGTTTGGTCACCGAATCGACCAGTAACTGGCCCATGCCGGGATAGACGAAGACGACCTCGACGACGACGACGCCGACCACCAGGTAGGCGAGATTGATGACGACGACATTGATGATCGGCGCCAGGGCATTGGGCAAGGCGTGGCGCACGATGATGCGCGACCGCGTCAGGCCTTTCAGATTCGCCATTTCGATGTAGGGGCTGGCCAGCAGGTTAATGATAGCGGCCCGCGTCATGCGCATCATGTGGGCGACGACGACCAGGGTCAGAGTCAGCGCCGGCAGAATACAACGGAACACCCGGTCCCAGAACGGCAGCTGATCACTAATGTTCGAAATGCTGGGGAACCAGCCGGCGTTAACCGAAAGAAACAGGATCAGGATGTAGGCGACGAAGAACTCAGGGAACGAGATGGAGGTCAAGGTCACGATGTTGATGATGCGGTCAAACGGGCTGTTGCGGTGGAGGGCGGCGAGCACGCCCAGGGTCAACGCCAGCGGTACCGAAATTACCGCGGCGATGGCAGCCAGAAACAAAGTGTTATAGAGCCGTCCGCTGATGAGTTCGGAGATCTCCCTGTTGTTCGCCAGGGAGCGGCCGAGATCGCCCTGCACGATAGCGCCAAGCCATTCGAGGTAGCGCGTGTGGGGCGGAAGATCGAGGCCCAATTCGCGCCGGAACGCCGCCACTGTTTCCGGGGTCGCGGCCTGACCGAGTATGGCCTGGGTCAAATCGCCCGGCAGCAATTCGACGCCGAGGAAAATGATAAGTGAAACGACGAAGAGGGTTACGACGCCCAGCGCCAAACGCTGGACCACCATCGTTAGTAGTTGCGGCATAACCGATACCCCCCCGACAAACTTACCTGTTTCAGACTAACAACCCGCCCGCATTCAAGCAACTTCCGGCCTTTTTCCGATCGTCGGGTTGCCGGTGTTTTTCGTTCCAGCCGTACCATTTGGCGTGCCCCCTTCACCACCTCTCGCGGGCGTGCGGCGAATGTCTGGTCTGCAATACATAGGCAACAACCCCGGCCGTTTCCGACCGGGGTTGCCGTCTTTCTCAGATCTTTTCCGACAGTGCCGGTTTTAGCCGAACCACCAGCGTTCGATAGCCTTGAAGCCGTCCATCGACCAGTTGGCCGCAACCGGTCCGTGCTGGACCTTGTCGTTCAACGCCATCACATAATTGGCGAACATCGGGATCAGCACGCCGCCGTCATCGCTGACGATGGTCTGCATCTCGACATACATGTCGCCGCGCTTCTTTTCGTCGAGTTCGGCGCGGGCGGCCAGAAGCAACTGGTTGAACTTGTCGTTCTTCCAGAACGAATCGTTCCAGGCCGCATCTGCGGCATAGGCTGTCGAGAACATCCAGTCAGCCGTCGGACGACCGCCCCAGTAAACCGCACACCAGGGCTTCTTCATCCATACGTTGGACCAGTACCCGTCGTTAGGTTCACGCACGACATTGATGTCGATCCCTGCCGCCGAGGCATGCTCCTTGTAGAGAATTGCCGCATCGACGGCACCGCCGAAGGCCGCATCGGCCGCCGACAGGTCGACCTTGAGGTTCGACAAGCCGGCCTTCTTGAGATGGTGCTTGGCCTTATCGGGATCGTACGCCCGTTGAGCCAGCGCCCCCGCATGGTAGGGATTGGAGGTGCCAATCGGGTGGTCGTTACCAAGTGCGCCGTGGCCCTTCAACACCGTCTTGATGATGGCATTGCGGTCGATGGCGTACTTGAGCGCCATGCGCACGTCGTTGTTGTCGAACGGCGGCGTATCGCAGCGCATGGTGAAGGTGTAGTGCTGGTTGCCGCTGGTCTCGAGAATCTTGATACCCTTGCGGCGGGCCAGGAGGTGCGCCGTTTTCAGGTCGACCCGGTCCATGGCGTCGATCTCGCCGGTGGTCAGGGCGTTCTGGCGGGCCGCACCGTCAGCGATGGTGATCATCTCGGCGGAATCGAAGTGACCCATGCCGGACTTGAAGAAGTTCGGATTGCGCTCGAGGCTGGCGCGCACGCCCGGTTCGTAGCTCTTTTGAACCATGGCGCCGGTGCCGATACCCGACTTCCACTCCACGCCGTCGCCGGAGGCCGGCATGATGGCGATGTGATAGTCACTGATGATGAACGGGAAATCGGCGTTGCCGTCGGCAAGTTTGATGACCACGGTGTTCTTGCCGTCGGCCTTCATCTCGACGATGGGCTCGAGCAGCTTCTTGGCCGCCGATTTGCTGTCCTTGCCGCGGTGATGGTTGATCGAGGCGATGACGTCGCCCGAATCCATGGTCTTGCCGTTATGGAATTCCACGCCCTGGCGCAATTTGAACGTCCAGGTCTTGGCGTCCGGAGAAGCTTCATAGCTTTCCGCCAGTTCCGGCACCAATTTGCCGTTCTGGTCGACCTCGGTCAGGTTGTTGCGCGAGGCCGCGCCGAGAACCTGCGAGTAGAGATTTTCAAACGTTGCAGGATCGTTGGAATCAGTGGTCGAACCGTGCCCCAAACCGAGGCGGAAATGTCCGCCTTTCTTGGGCGCGGCCATGGCTGACGGTCCAAACGCCGTGGCCACGCCAAGCGCCGATGCGCCCGCCATGAATTCGCGCCGGCTTACCGTCGGAAATACGCGGGGTGTTCTAGATTTCATTGTGCCCTCCCAGACAATCTTTATGGCGGCATCATTGAGGCCGACGCCTTAGGCCGTTGGATCTTGCCTTGTCGGATTGAAGTTCTGCCAACAGGCTTGATTCGCTTTGGTTTTTGATTGTGTCAAAAGTCTAACAGCATATCGGCGGATGAGTCCAAACCTGGGTTCAAAAAAATGAACCTATCTTTGTGCCAGCTGCCAGTTTTGCGCTTCATAAACAGGCGCGTTGGCGGGAGCGGGCGGCGCCTCGCCGAGAATCAGGTCGGCGGCTTTTTCCGCCATCATGATGGTCGGCGCGTTGAGGTTGCCGCTGACGACGTCGGGCATGATGGAGGCGTCGACGACCCGCAAGCCATCCAGGCCGCGAACACGGGTCTCGCCGTCGACCACGGCCATCTCATCGACGCCCATCTTGCAGGTGCACGAGGGATGGTAGGCGCTGTCGGCCTTGCGGCGTACGAATGCGTCGATCTCGGCATCCGTCTGGACCTCGGTGCCAGGCGCCATCTCCGGTCCGCGATAGGGCGTAAAGGCGTTTTGGGCGAAGATCTCGCGGGTCAGTTTGACGGCATCGCGCATTTCGCGCCGATCGCCCTCGGTCGCCAGGTAGTTGGGTTGGATCTTTGGGTGCTGACGCGGATCGGCGGAGTTCAACGTCACCGTCCCCACGCTGGTCGGACGCATGGGACCAACATGCGCCTGAAAGGCATGCCGGTCGGGCATGATGCGGCCATGGTCCCATACCACCGACGGCAGGAAGTGGTATTGCAGGTCGGGATGCTCGACGCCCGCCTGACTTCGGATGAAGCCGCCCGCCTCCAAATGAGCCGAAGCGCCCATGCCAGTCTGGAAGAGGAACCATTCGAGGCCGATCCAGACCTGGTTCCAGGGCCGGGTCGAGGCGTAAAGCGTGATGGGCTTGGTGCACTCGTACTGCACGTAAAGTTCGAGATGGTCCTGCAGGTTCTGACCAACGCCCGGCAATTCGGCCACCACCGGGATGCCATGTTCGCCGAGTTGGTCCGCCGGCCCGACGCCTGACAGCATCAGCAACTGCGGTGAATTGATGGCGCCGCCGCAGAGGATCACCTCGGCATTGGCCATGACCTCCACCACCGATTTTCCGACCGCGTATTCAACACCCGTCGCGCGCCGGCCGTCGAACAGGATGCGTATGGTCAGAGCGCCAGTCTTAACGCTGAGATTGGGCCGTTGCATGGCGGGCTTGAGATAGGCCGTCGCCGCGGACCAGCGCCGCCCCCCGTGGATGGTCATATCCATCCGCCCGAAGCCTTCCTGCTGGTAGCCGTTCATGTCTTCGGTGAAAGGATAGCCCGCCTGCTGCCCTGCCTCGATGAAAGCGTCGAACAACGGGTTTGGCATGGTCTCGCGGCTGACGTGGAGCGGCCCGGCGCCGCCCCGGTAGTCGTTGGCGCCGTTCTGCCAGGTTTCAGCCCGGCGGAAGTAAGGCAGCACGTCGGCGTAGGACCAGCCCGGCAGCCCTTGCGCCGCCCAGCGGTCGTAATCGTGGGCGTGGCCGCGCACATAGACCATGGCGTTGAGGGAGCTTGAGCCGCCCAGCACCCGCCCCCGCGGCCAGTACATATTCCGGCCATTCATATAGGGCTGGGCCTCGGTCGTGTAGTACCAGTTGTAGCGATCGTCGGCCAGGTTGTAGGTCAGCGCCGCCGGCATGTGGATCTTCCAGGTGCGGTCGCGCGGTCCGGCTTCCAGCAGCAGAACGCGGCTATCGGGATCGGCACTCAAGCGGTTGGCCAGCGTACAACCGGCGGAACCGGCGCCGACGATGACGTAGTCGAAACTTTCCCGCGCTGACATATGACTAATAGGGCGCGTCGATATCGCCGAGCTCGACATACACGCTCTTGAGCTGGGTGTAGTGCTCGATCGCGGCCCGGCCGTTCTCCCGCCCGATGCCGGAATTCTTGTAACCGCCGAAGGGCATCTCCACCGGCGTGATGTTGTAGTTGTTGATCCAGCAGGTGCCGGCCTCAAGCTCGGCAATGACCCTGTGGGCGCGCGCAATGTCGCGGGTAAAAACGCCGGCGGCCAGGCCAAAGTCGGTATCGTTGGCGCGCTCGATCGCCTCGTCTTCGCTATTGAACGCCAAAACCGACATGACGGGGCCGAAGATCTCCTCCCGCACGATGGCCATATCGTCGGTGCAATCGGTAAAGATGGTGGGTTCGACGAAAGAGCCGTTTGCCAGATCGCCTTCGGTCCGCCGGCCCCCGCCGCACAAAAGGTTGGCGCCCTCGGCCTTGCCCTTTTCGATGTAGCCAAGCACTTTTTCCATATGCTCCGGCGAGATAAGCGAACCCAGCTGCGTTTCCGGGTCCATGGGGTCGCCGACTTTGATCTTGACGGCCCTCTCGGCCATTCGATTGCAGAATTCGTCGTGGATGCCGCGCTCGACGAAGACCCGCGTACCATTGGAGCAGACCTCGCCCTGAGTGTAGAAATTCGCCAGCAACGCCGCCGTTACGGCGTTATCGAGATCGGCGTCGGCGAAGACGATCAGCGGCGATTTGCCGCCGAGTTCCATGGTGACATGCTTCAGGCCCTCCGCCGCCGCCGCCATCACCTTTTTTCCCGTCCCGACCTCGCCGGTCAGTGACACCTTGGCGATATCCGGGTGGGACACCAGCGCCCGGCCGGTCTCCGCCTCGCCCTGCACGACGTTGAAGACGCCGTCGGGTAAACCGGCTTCGCTGTAGATTTCCGCCAGCTTAAGCGCCGTCAACGGCGTCATTTCCGACGGCTTGAAGATCATGGCGTTGCCGCAGGCCAGCGCCGGCGCCGATTTCCAGCAGGCGATTTGCAAGGGATAGTTCCAGGCCCCGATGCCGGCGCAGATGCCCAGGGGTTCGCGGCGGGTATAGAAGAACGCACCGCCGACATCGACGTGCTCGCCGTGCAGCGACGCCGCCTGGCCCGCGAAATACTCGATACAGTCGGCGCCGGAAATGACGTCGACCTCGAGCGCCTCCTGCAGCGGCTTGCCGCAGTCGAAAACTTCCAGCCGCGCCAGTTCGTCCAGCCGCTCGCGCAACAGGTCGGCGGCCCGCTTCATGCGCCTTCCGCGCTCGGCACCGGGCAGGGCCGACCATTCGGCGAAACCCTTCGCCGCGGCGTCGACGGCGCGTTGGATATCCGCCTCGCCGGCCGGGGCGATGTCAGCCAGGACCTCGCCCGTGGCAGGATTGTGACTTTGAAAGCGCGCGTTCGTGTCGGGCTCGTAATGGACCCCGCCGATATAGGAATGTCGTTGCGGAATTTGGCTCATGGATTTTCGTTTAATGTTGGATTGTTGCGGTTTTATTGGGACCCAACTTGACCAAGAACGCAATCCCATTACTGTCCTTCAGCGGACAGGCAATTTTCGCCCGCCGACATGAGGAAGTCCCCGATTTGACCATCCGAGGCATTCTGTTCGACAAGGACGGCACCCTGATCGATTTCGACCGCACCTGGGTGCCGGCGTATTCGACCGCCCTTGACGATTTATGCGACGGCAGCGCCGATGCCGGGCTGAAACTCCGCTGCCTCGTCGCCACCGGTTACGACGAGGAAACGGGCGGCACCGTGCCCAACTCGCCGATGGCCGCCGCGGGCAACGATGAAATCGCCGGCCTGTGGCTGGAGGTCGCCGAAGCGCCGCGCACCGATCAGGCCATTTCGCGGCTGGTCGACGTCATGGAAAATCACGCCGCGAGCCATCCCGTACCGCTGTTCGATCTTGGCCAACTGTTCGAACGTCTCACTGGGCGCGGACTGGTGCTGGGGGTGGCGACGATGGACGCGGAGTGGGTCGCGCGCCAAACGCTTTCTCACCTTGAGGTCGAAGCGCACATCGGTTTTTGCGCCGGCTACGATTCCGGCCACGGCCGCAAACCCGGCGGCGGCATGGCAACGGCGTTCTGCGCTTACGAAAACCTGCGTCCCGAGGAGATCATGGTCGTCGGCGACAACCCCCACGACCTCCACATGGCGCGCGACGCCGGCGCCGGCCTGGCCGTCGGCGTCTGCTCCGGTGTCGGCGGCGTCGAAGATCTTCAGGCCGACGCCGATCACATCATCGACGATGCGACTGGAATAGTGCGCTTGCTGGATTAGGTCTCAAGCAACCGACCCAGTCCCGGCAATGGCTCATCGACACCGGCCAGACGCAGGCAGTGCCAGGCTAGGGCCTGGTTGGATGAGACGACCGGCTTGCCCAGTTCGGCCTCCAGTTCCGCGATGTCGCCGATCAGTCTGAGGTTGGTACAGGAAACGAAGACGCCGTCGACGTCATCGTGACGGCCGAATTGCAACACAGCTTGGCGGATGCTCTCGACCGCGATGCGGCCGGCGACGTTGTCGTCTTCCTCGTTGAAGGAACCGAACCGGGGGACCTCGAAGCCGCGCCCCCGAATTGCCGTTCGCAGCATCCTGTTGACGTCGGCCCGGTAGGGCGTCACGACGCCGAGGCGGCGGATATTCAAGGCCTCGAACGCTGCTATCGCGGCGGTGATCGGCGTGGTGCACGCGGCCTCCGGGTGAACGCTGCGGATGATCTCGAAGACGCGCTCCTCTCCGATCACGATGGACGCCGACGTGCAGCCGAAGCCCACGACGGACAAATCGACGCCGGGCAGGATCAGGGCGGCCGCGCCGGCGATGCGGCCTTCCATATCGGCGAGGTTTTCCGGCGTGATCTGAGGGGCGCACTCAATGCGCGCGGCGTACATGGCGACATCCGGTCCGGGGAAGACCTGGGAAAGCTCGAACTCCATCGTGTGGTCGTTGGCCAGCACGATGAGACCGATCTTGGCGCGGGCACCGACGCCGCCGTCGATCTCGTGCGGTAAATCGAGGATTTCGTCCGTCATCCGACGACCGGCATTTCGCGCGGCGCGCGTCGGCTCAACAGTTCCGCCGCGCCCTCCCGGACCACGAGGTTCTCTTCATGCACCAGCATCTTGCCCGGTGCGTATTCCATGCCGGGCTCGACCGTCAGCACGAGACCCGGCGCCAGCACGGTGTGGTCGTCGGGCGTGTTGGAGGGCGGCTCGGTCAATTGCAGACCCAGCCCGTGACCCATGCGTCCGACGTTGTTGCCGAGTGATCCGGCGGCTTCCATCACCCCGGCCATGGCGCGCCAGACATCGGCGCAGGTCGCCCCCGGCACGGCGGCGGCGATACCGGCCTCGGTCGCATCCCAGACGGCTTCGTGGGCACGCCGGGCGGCGTCGTCGATGTGGCTGAAGGCGAAGTTGCGGTCGAAGTCACAGAAATAGCCGTCATAGGTCGAGCCGGTGTCGATAATCAGGATGTCGCCGGCGCCGAGTATCCGGTCGGACGGCCCGGCGATGATCTGGGCATAGCCGCCGGGACCGGATATGCCCGGCATGTAGGGCGTCGCGTCCGCCCCGCGCTCGGCGAAGTCGATGCGCAGTTTGCGGCAGGCGTCGCGTTCGCTGTCGCCGACGGCGAGACGGTCCGGCAGGGCTTCGAAGGCATCGCTGGCGATCGTGCAGATGTGGCGGATGCGGTCGATCTCGGCCTCACTCTTGACCATGCGCAATTCACGGATCAGGGGCGCGGCGTCGACCAGTTCGACGCCGTCGATCCGCCGTCGGATTTCGTCCAGATCGGCCAAGGGCATGCGCATCACGGATTCGCGCCCGAACTCGGCACCGATGCGGCCAAAGCGGCCACCCGCCTCGCTCAGCGCCGCCGACAGCAACGTTACGCCATCGTCGCCGGGTTGGGGCGCCGGCCAGGTGCGGATATCATCGACCCAGGTGACTTCCATGGCAGGCAGGCCAATTTCCGGTATCACCGCGACAGGCTCACCCTTGAGCGGCACCAGCAGGAACCAGGGCCGCGTCGGGCTTTCCCAGAACTGCGTATCAAAACCGCTGAAATATCGCACGTTAGGCGGCGTGGTCACGAGAACGGCGTCCAGTTCCGCCCGCAGCATCAGCGACTGGGCCCGATTGAGCCGGTCTTCGAATTCGGATCGGGCAAATCCGCGGGCAGGACAATCGATGGAAATGGCGGCAACTCCCGGAAGAAACGAGCTTCAGGCGTTCTTCAATTCGCTTTCCAGCTCGTGCATCCAAATGCGCACACGGGCCTCGTTGACGCCGAAATCCCGCACGCCGTATTTGGCGCGGCTGTAAATCCCCATGGTGGACTGATTGTCACCGATGGCAAGGAATTTCACGTCAACGATGTCGGGGAAGCGGAAGACGCGGCTGCGTTGCACGAAACGCTCGCCGTCGGGCCCCTCCTCCACCAGTTCGGTTCGGGGCTGGCGGCGCACCATTGCTAGAAAAGCGTCATGCAGGGTTTGCACCGGTACGTCGAACACGGGGCTTTCCGCGTGCGGTTTTGCGTTGCGGCAGACGTTGGCCGGCGCCATGAGGTACTGGTTGGGCTTCCAACTGAGCTTGAGCGTTTCGAATTCCACCAACATTGAGGTCCCCACCCTTGGTTTTGAAATCGTCTATTCGGGCATGCCCGCCCTGATCCACTGGCCCAGCCGGGCGCGCTCCTCGTCCGTCATCTTGGTCAGATTGCCAAGCGGCATTGCTTTGGACAACACCGTTTGCGCCAGGATACGCGCCGAGGCGGTGCGCACCTCGGCCAACGTGTCGAACTTCAGACCACCAGGCGCCTTCTCGAAATCCTCGTTCGTCGGTTTGGCCGAATGGCAGGAAATACAGCGCGTCTGAACGATGGCCAGGGCGTCCATGCCGGCAATGGTGTCTTCGTCGTAGCCGCCTGCGACGGGGGCGGTGAGCCAGATCAAGCCCGCCACCAGCAGAACCGAAACCGGCCATTGCCAGTAGATCGATATGCCCCGGCCGCCGGCGTTGTGGGTGTTGAAGAAGTCCCGGATGACGCCGCCCAGGATGACGACGCCGGCAAAGATCACCCAGTTGTATTCGTGGCCGAAGGTCATCGGGTAATGGCTGCTGATCATCATCAGCAGCACCGGCAAGGTTAGATAATTGTTGTGCAACGAACGCTGCTTGGCCTGTTTGCCCCAGATGGCGTCCGGTTCCTTGCCGGCCACCAGGGCGGCCACGGTCTTCTTTTGGTTGGGGATGATGACAAAAAAGACGTTGGCGGCCATCATCGTGCCGATTGCGGCGCCGGCATGAACATAGGCGCCCCGACCGCTGAAAACCTGCGCAAAAACCCAGGCGCTGCCGACGGTGAGGACGAAAACCGACAGCGCGAGCAGTATGGTCTTGTCGCCGATGGGTGAGCGGCAGAGGAGGTCGTAGGCGATCCAGCCCGAGCCCAGCAGCAAGAGACTGATGCCGATGGCTTGCCACTGCGTCAGCTCCATCACCGTGGGATCGATCAGGAACGCTTCCGCCCCGGTGTAGTAGATCACGCAAAGCAGCAGAAAGCCGGTGATCCAGGTGAAGTAGGCCTCGTATTTGAACCAGTGCAGTTCCGCCGGCATGCGTTCCGGCGCCACCAGATATTTTTCGGTGAAGTAAAAACCACCGCCGTGCACCAGCCAGGCCTCGCCCTGCACGGCGTCGCTGCCACCGACGCGCTTGCGCAAGGAGATATCTAGCCAGACGAAGAAGAACGACGAGCCGATCCAGGCAATGCCGACGATGACGTGTGTCCAGCGCAGGAGCAGTTCGGCCCAGTCCCAAATGATGCTTTCCATGGTTCTACTCTCTTCGTCTTCAGGAGGCGTCCAGCGCGGCGTCGAACGCAGCCAGCGCGGCGGTCCGCTCGCTCTCCGCCACGAAAGCGGCATCGAAGCCGTTGCGGGCCATGACGGCAAGCTCTTCATTCGTAAGACCGAGGGCGGCGTCAAGTTGCCGGAAGTTTTCACTGATATAACCGCCGAAATACGCGGGATCGTCGGAATTGACGGTCACCCGTAAACCGGCCTCCAACATGCGGCGGGCCGGGTGGTCCTTCATGTCGTCAATGCCGCACAGCCTGAGGTTCGACAGCGGACACATGGTCAGCGCCATGTTGTCGGCGGCGAGGCGGCGCATCAGAGCGTCGTCCTCAAGCGCGCGGTTGCCGTGGTCGATGCGCTCGACGCCCAGGATATCCAGGGCTTCCCAGATGTACTCGGGCGGGCCTTCCTCGCCGGCGTGGGCGGTGAGCCGGAAGCCTTCATCACGCGCGCGGGTGAATACGTTCTTGAACTTGTTGGGCGGGTGGCCGACTTCCGAGGAATCCAGGCCGACGCCGATGATCTTGTCCTTGTGGCCGAGCGCCGCATCCAGCGCCCGTTCCGCGTCCGCCTCGTCGAGATGGCGCAGGAAACACATGATGATGCTGGCCGTTAGGCCGTGCTTCGCTACCCCGTCCGTGAGCGCCCGATGGATGCCGCCGAGCGCGGTTTCGAAACTCACGCCACGCTCAGTATGGCCCTGGGGGTCGAAGAAAATCTCAGCATAGGTCACACCGTCGGCGGCGGCCCTGGCGAGGTAGGCGTCCGTCAGATCGTAGAAATCCTGTTCCCGGTTGAGAACGGACATGCCTTGATAGTAGAGATCGAGAAATTCCTGCAGGTTACCGAAATCGTAAGCCGACCGCAGCGCCTCGACCGAGGGATAGGCCAGCTCGATGCCCTGGGCTTCGGCCATGGCAAACGCCATCTCGGGCTCCAGGCTGCCCTCGATGTGGATATGCAGTTCCGCCTTCGGCAGGCGGTCGATGTATTCGGCGCTCAATCGTTGCTCCGCGTGAAAATCGTTCGGGATATCGAGAACCCGCGCCCGGGATCAACCGGACGCGGGCTATCGATGGGGAGGCCGTTTTAGTTCGGCAGTTTGTCGTCGACGCCCTCGATGTACCAGTTCATGCCGGCCAGAGGTCCGCCCTCTAGCGTTTCACCGGCCTTGACGCGGATCTTACCCGTCTGGTCCTTCAAAGGACCGGCGAAGGGATGGATCTTGCCGCTGGTGACGTCCTCGACGGCCTGCTTCGCCATGGCCGCGACATCGGCGGGCATGTTGGTGAAGGGGGCCATCTCGACCATGCCGGCCTTGAAGCCGCCCCAGGTGTCCATGGACTTCCAACTGCCGTCCATGGCCGCCTTGGCGCGGGCGACGTAATAGTGATCCCACTGGTCGATGATCGCGGTGAGCTGCGATTTCGGCGCGAACTTGATCATGTCGGACGCCTGCCCGAAGCCCAGTACGCCGCGGTTCTGGGCGACCTGCAAGGGTGCGGGGCTGTCGGTATGCTGAGTGATGATGTCGGCGCCTTGGTCGATCAGAGCCTTGGCGGCGTCGCCTTCCTTGCCCGGGTCATACCAGGAGTTCACCCAGACAACCTTGATCTTGATGTCGGGATTGACCGTGCGCGCGCCGATCAAAAAGGCGTTGATGCCGCGCACCACTTCCGGAATCGGGAACGAGGCGACATAGCCCACCGTGTTTGTCTTGCTCATCTTGCCGGCGATCTTGCCGATCACGTAGCGGCCTTCGTAGAAACGCGAGGAATAGGTCGCGACGTTCTTGGCGCGCTTGTAACCCGTGGCGTGTTCGAACATGACGTTGGGCGTGCGCTTCGCCACCTTGACGGTCGGGTTCATGTAACCGAACGAAGTGGTGAAGATCAGCTTGTGGCCGCTCGCCGCCAGCTGTTGGATGACGCGCTCCGCGTCGGGACCTTCCTTGACGCTTTCGACGAACGAGGTCTTGACCTTGCCTGGAAACGCCTTCTCGATGGCCTGACGGCCGATGTCGTGGCGATAGGTCCAGCCATGGTCACCGGTCGGACCGACGTAGACGAAACCGACCTTCAGGTCTTCGGCGGACGCCGCCGCCGCGCCTGTCAGCATCGCACCCGCGGTGACGGCCGCGGCGAGGGATTTGAGTACTGTACGTCTTTTCATTCTTGCCTCCTTGTTGAGCATTCAAAAATTACCTAGTTTTTTGCGGGCCGAAACACAGGCCCGCGCGTTCTTCTTACTGCGCCGGGCGGAACGCCTGGCCAATGCAGGCCGGTGCGTTCAACCGGATCTTTGTGCGATCCCGCGAGATCAGCACGAGGACGACGATGGTGGCGAGGTAGGGCAGCATCGACATGAGCTGCGAGGGCACGGCGAAACCCGCCCCCTGGGCGTGAAGTTGCAGAATGGTGATGCCGCCGAACATGTAGGCGCCGAGCAGGAGCCGACCGGGCCGCCAAGTGGCGAAGACGACAAGCGCCAGCGAAATCCAGCCCCGCCCCGCCGTCATGTTCTCGGCCCACATGGGCGTGTAGGAGAGCGACAGGTAAGCGCCGCCCAACCCCGCCATCATGCCGCCGAACAAGGTCGCCAGGTAGCGGATCCGGACGACGTGGTAGCCGATGGCATGGGCCGAATCGTGGCTGTCGCCTGCGGCCCGCAGCACCATGCCGGCATGCGAGTGTTTGAGGAACCAGGCAACGCCGAACACGCCGGCGAAGGACAGGTAGACCAGGAAATCCTGGCCGAAAATGATCGGACCGATAACGGGGATGTCGGAGATGAAGGGGATCGCCAGCTTGGGCAGGGGCTCCAACGCGAAGCCGACGAAACCGGCGCCCACAAGGGCGCTGAAACCAACGCCGAAGATCGTCAGGGACAAGCCAGTGGCGACCTGGTTGGCCAGCAACGACAGCGCCAGATAGGCGAATATGCCGGACATGACGATGCCCGAAAGCGCACCTGCGAGAATACCCAGCGTGCCGCTGCCTGTGGCGGAGGCGACGGCGAATGCACTGACGGCGCCGACCAGCATCATGCCTTCGACGCCGAGGTTGAGGACGCCGGATTTCTCCGCCACCAATTCTCCTGTGGCGGCGAACAACAGCGGTGTCGACGCCGTGATAACGGTAAGGATGACGGGAACGAACCACTCCATGCCACTCATGACGCGCCTCCGTGGTGGATAACGGGACGGCCGAAGCGGATGCGGTAGCTGGTCAGGACGTCACAGGCCAACAGGAAGAACAGCAAAATACCCTGGAATAGGCCGGTGACCGCCGCCGGCAGGCCGATTTCGATCTGCGCGGTCTCGCCGCCGATATAGGTGAGCGCCATGACCAGCCCGGCCAGACCGACGCCGACCGGGTGCAGCCGGCCGAGGAAGGCGACAATGATGGCGGTGAAGCCGTAGCCCGGCGAGATGGAGGGGACCAGTTGCCCGATGGGGCCGGAAACTTCACTCATGCCGGCAATGCCCGCCAGCCCGCCGCCCAGCAGCAGGCTGAACCAGATCAGGCGATTCTCGACGAAACCGACGTGCTTTGCCGCTGCCGGGGCCAGCCCCACGACCTTGAGCTGGAAGCCGATGACGGCGCGGGTCAATAGCACCCAACCGCCGACGATGGCCGCCAGGGCGAAGAACAAACCGAAGTGCATACGGCTGCCCTCAACCAGGATGGGCATGGTGCCGGCATCGGGGAACATGCGGGATTCGGGAAAATTGAAGCCGCCCGGATCGCGCCACGGCCCCGTCACCAGATAGCTCAGCAGGAGGGTCGCTACGTACGTGAGCATCAGGCTGGTGAGGATTTCGTTGGCGTTGAAGCGGGTCTTGAACCAAGCCGGAATGGCAGCGTAAGCCATGCCGCCGATAGCACCTGCGACGACCATGGCCGGCAACAGGAAGATGGATTCCGAATCGTGGAACCAGATGGCCAGGCCGCCGCCGAAGATGGCGCCGATGGTGAGCTGGCCCTCGGCGCCGATATTCCAGACGTTGGCGCGGAAGCCGATGGCCAGGCCGACGCCGATCAGCACCAGAGGCGTCGCCTTGACGATCAGTTCGGTCAGACCGAACACCGTCGTCAGCGGCAGGACGAAGAAGGTGTAGAGCGCCGTCAACGGGTTCTTGCCGAACAACGAGAAGATCACCAAGCCTGCCAGCAGCGTCAGCACGATGGCGAACACCGGCGAGAGATATATCATGATCTCACTGTGCTGCGGGCGGGGTTCGAGCCTAACCATGGGCCGCCTCCGCCGTCTCCACAGAGCCTGCGTCCATACCGTGCAGACCGCCCATGAGGATGCCGATTTCCTCGACCGTCGCCTCCCCGATCGGTCTCGAATCGGAAAGATGACCCTCCGCCATCACCGTAATGCGGTCGCACACCGCGAAAATCTCATCCAGATCCTGCGAGATCACCAGGACGGCGGCGCCGCGCTTGGCCAAGTCGATAAGCTGTTGGTGAATGGCCGCTGCGGCACCCGCATCGACGCCCCATGTCGGCTGGTTGATGACCATGATGCCGGGTTCCTGGCGCACTTCACGGCCGACGATGAATTTCTGCAGGTTGCCGCCCGACAGGCTGCCGGCCTCGGCGTCGACGCCGGTCGTGCGCACATCGAAGCTTTGGATGACGTCGGCGGCAAAGTCCCGCGTCGGGGCGCTTTGGATCAGTCCGTTCCTAGCCAAACCGAGCCGCGCGAAGGCGGTGAGGAAGGCGTTCTCCTCCAGCGTCATCGACGGCACCGCGCCATGCCCGTTGCGTTCCTCCGGTACGTAAACGGCCGCCAGCGCACGCCGTTGCACCGGCCCCTTGTCGGCGATGGCCTGGCCATCGATGGCGATGGCGTCGGCATTGCCGGTCAACACGTCCTCACCGGCCAGCGCCGCCATCAGTTCGACCTGACCGCTGCCGGCGATGCCGGCAATGCCGAGAATCTCACCGCCCCGAACCTCGAACGATATATCGTCGAGCGAGACGCCGAACTGGCTGTCGGCCGCCAGGCTGAGATTTTTTACCGCCAGACGCACGTCACCCAGCGCGTCCTCGTCGTGGTGGCGTTCGGGCGGCGTCAATTTGTCGCCGATCATCAGTTCGGCCATGCTGCGGGCCGTTTCCACCTTGGGATCGCAAGTTGCCACGACGCGCCCGCCGCGCAGGATGGTGGCGTGTTCGCACAATTCCTGCACCTCGTGCAGTTTGTGGCTGATGTAGAGGATGGCGCAGCCCTCGGACGAGAGTTTGCGCAGGGTTTCGAACAGACGCTCGACCTCCTGGGGCGTCAGCACCGAAGTCGGTTCGTCGAGGATCAGCAGCTTGGGGTTCTGCAACAGACAACGCACGATCTCGATGCGCTGGCGTTCGCCGACCGACATGGAATGGACATGGCGGTCGGGGTCGAGCGGCAGGCCGTAGCTCTTGGAAACGTCGATGATGCGTTGGCGCAGAACGCCGCGGTTCTTCTCGTCCGTCACGGCCAAGCCGATGTTCTCCAGCACCGTCATCGCCTCGAACAGCGAAAAATGCTGGAATACCATGCCGATGCCCAACTCGCGGGCCGCCGAGGGACCGCTGACGACGAGGGGCCGGCCGTTCCACTGGACGCTGCCTTCGTCGGCCCTGAGAACGCCGTATATGATTTTCACTAATGTGCTTTTGCCGGCGCCGT
>CAYOAD010000005.1:31708-46401 GCA_964401845.1 uncultured Rhodospirillaceae bacterium
CATGAACCTGGCCCGGCGTGATGTCGAAACTTACGTCGTCGTTGGCCAGCGTGCCGGGAAAGGCCTTGGTGATGCCCTGCAGTGACAACAGCGGCGCTGCCTCCGTTCCGGCGGTATTCGTCGCGTCCGTCACCTAACCGTCCCCCTGTTTCCTCCCGGCTCTCTGTCCGGTTTTTCGTCCACGTCTCCGCGTGGTCATTTGACCACTATCAATACGCAATCTTGTCGTCTTTGTCGCGCCATTCGTCGAAGATCTGAGCCGCCTCGGACAGCACCAGATGCTCCATGGGCAGGATGCGCTCGGTGATATCCTTGGCCACCTCGTCATAGATCAGCGCGTCGTCAAAGCCGATGTCGGCGGCATCGTTGCGCGTGTTGGCATAGTAGATGCGGTCGAGGCGCGCCCAGTAGATGGCGGAAAGGCACATCGGGCAGGGCTCGCAGCTGGTGTAGATAACGCAGCCCGAGAGATCGAAAGTGTCAAGCACCCGGCCGGCTTCGCGAACCGCCTCGACCTCGGCATGGGCCGTGGGGTCGTTGGCCGACGTCACCTTGTTCCAACCCTCGGCGATGATCTCGCCGTCCTTGGCGATGACGGCGCCGAACGGCCCGCCCTTGTTAGCGCGCATCTGTTCCGCCGAAATGGCGATGGCCCGCCGCATCAGGTCTTCGTGACTACTCAAGGTCAAAGCCTCCGCGAATTGGTTTCATGTCTCGTCTCCCACGAGGCGGAGTGCGTCATCCCGCCGGTCCGCCGCCCGGGCCTCGGAAACCATCAGGATCTGCGCCGCCACGGAAGTTCCGATGACCGCCGGTTCCTTGCCCGCGATGCCGTCGATACCGATGGGACAGATCAGCCGCGCCAGAGCTTCGTCGGTCAGGCCGTCGGCGCGCAGGCGTTGCAGGAAGCGGGCGCGTTTGGTGGCGCTGCCGATCAGGCCGACGTAATCCAGATCGTCCCGCGTCAACGCGGCCTGCACCAGATCGTAATCGAGGTCGTGGCTGTGGGTCATGATCAGGACCAGGGCGCCGCTGGGCAGCCCGAGAACGTCGGCGGCATTGCCGGCGCTGGGGATGCGGCGTACGCCCTCGTCGACCTGATCCAAAATGTCCGGGCGTTCATCGATGCAGGTGAGGCAGAGCGGCAGCGGCGCCAGCGCCTGCACGATGGCGCGGCCGACGTGGCCCGCGCCGAAGATGAAGACCTGCGGCAGGCTGGCCTCGGCGGCGGCGTGGCGTTCGGCGATGGCCTCGAAGCCTGCACCGTCGAGATTTTCGAAGGTGACGTCGACCGAACCGCCGCAGCACTGGCCGAGATCGGGGCCCAGGATGAGGTTCTCGCTGAAGCTGCCGTCCATGCCATCCGCCGCCAGTTCGCGCGCCCGGTGTGTGGCGCTGTATTCCAAGGCCCCGCCGCCGATGGTGCCGGCAAAGCCGTCGGCGAACACGATCATCTCCGCTCCCGCCTCGCGCGGCGCGGAGCCCCGGATGTTGCCCACGGTGACAAGAATACAGGGTGCGCCCTGATAGAAGGCGTCGCGGGCGGATTGGTACCAGGTCATGAAGCGGCCTTTGTTTGGGCGGCATCGACCGCCTTGAGAATGGTCTCCGGCGTGGCCGGCGCATTGAGCCCAACGACATAACCCGGACCGCCGACGCTGGCAATCGCATCGGCGATGGCGTGGTGGACGGCGAGGCCCAGCATCAACGGCGGCTCGCCAACCGCCTTCGAACGATGAATGGTTTCCTCGCGGTTGCGCCCCTTCTCCCACAGCGCCATGCGGAAATCCTCCGGACGGTCGGCGCAGGCCGGAATCTTGTAGGTCGAGGGCGCGTGCGTCAGCAGCCGGCCGTCGTCGGCATAGAAGAGTTCCTCGGACGTGAGCCAGCCGGCGCCCTGGATGAAGCCGCCTTCGACCTGGCCCAGATCGATGCTGGGGTTCAGGGAATTGCCGACGTCGTGGAGGATGTCGACGCGCATCATGCGGTTTTCGCCGGTCAGGGTATCGATCTTCACTTCCGCCACAGCGACGCCGTAGGCGAAATAATAGAATGGCCGGCCCGTGAAGGTCGCCGGATCGAATTTGATCTTTGGCGTGCGGTAGAAACCGGTGGACGAGAGCTGAATGCGACCCAGATAGGCCTGCTTCACCAGATCGGCGAAGGCGATGTCTTCAGAGCCGACGCGAACGCGGTTAGCGGCGAAGGCAATCTCCTCCTCGCTCACCCCGTAATTTTCTGCGGCAAATGCCGTGAGACGCGCTTTCAGGGTGCGGGCGGCGGCCTGGGCGGCCATGCCGTTCATGTCGGAACCGGACGACGCGGCCGTGGCCGAGGTGTTGGGCACCTTGCCAGTGTTGGTTGCGGTGATCTTGATGCGGTCGAGATCGATGGCCAGTTCCTCGGCCACCACCTGGGCGACCTTCTGGTTGAGACCCTGGCCCATCTCCGTGCCGCCGTGGTTCAAGTGGACGCTGCCGTCGGTGTAAATATGGATCAGCGCGCCGGCCTGGTTGAGGTGGCTGGTGGTGAAGGAAATGCCGAACTTCACGGGCGTCAGTGCAAGCCCGCGCTTGAGCACAGGGCTTTGATGGTTATAAGCGTCGATTTCCTTGCGCCTTGCGGCGTAATTGGAGCTTTCCTCAATGACCGCGATCATCTCCGGCAGTTCGTTGTCCTCGATCGTCATGCCGTAGGGCGTGACGTTCCGCTCTTCGGTGCCGTAGAGATTGATTTTGCGCACCCCCAACGGGTCCTTGCCAAGGTCGCGGGCGATGTCGTCCACGACGCGCTCGATCACCGCCATGCCCTGCGGTCCGCCGAAGCCGCGGAAGGCCGTGTTGGAGACCGTGTTGGTGCGGGTGCGATGGGACGTGGCCTCGACGTTTTCCAGGTAGTAGCCGTTGTCGAGGTGGAACAGCGCCCGGTCGTTGATGGCGCCCGAAAGGTCGGCGGAAAAGCCGCAGCGCGAGGCCAATGTCGCGGTCAGGCCCAGGATACGGCCGTCTTCATCGTAACCGACGTCGTAATCAGCCACGAAATCGTGTCGCTTGCCCGTCATGATCATGTCGTCATCGCGGTCGAGGCGGAACTTGGCCGCCCGCCCCGTCTTCACAGCCGTCATGGCCGCCAGCGCGGCCCACTGCACGCCCTGGGTCTCCTTGCCGCCGAAGCCGCCGCCCATGCGCCGGATTTCGACGGTCACGGCGTTGTCGGGGCGGCCCAGGACCTTGGCGATCAGGTGCTGCATCTCGGAAGGGTGCTGGGTCGAGGAATGGACCAGCACGTCGCCGTCTTCCTGGGGCCAGGCCAGAGCGACGTGCCCCTCCAGATAAAAATGATCCTGGCCGCCGATGCGGACGTGTCCCTGGCGGCGCTTGGGAGCCACCTCAAGAGCCGCCGCCACGTCGCCGCATTTCATGGTGACGGGTTCGAGCACCTTGGCGTCCGCCGCCAAACCCTGATCGACCGTCACCAGGGGATCGAGTTCCTCGTACTCGACTTCGGCCAGCGCCGCAGCCGCCCGCGCCTGGTCGATGGTGTCGGCGGCGACGGCGAACAACGGCTGACCATGGAAGTGGACGATGCCGTCGGCCAACACGGGCTCGTCGTTGGTACCGGTCGGGCTGATATCGTTGGTGCCGGGGATGTCGTCGACCGTCAGAACGCAGGCGACGCCCTCGGCGGTTCGAACATTATCCAGATTGAGGCGCAGGATCTTGCCATGCGCGACGGTGGCGGGGGCTGCATAGAGATGCAGGGTGTCCGCCGGCGTGGCAATGTCATCGACATAAACCGCTTCGCCACTAACGTGTTTGTGGCCGCTGTCGTGGGGACGGGGTTGACCGACTCCGCCCTCGACGGCCGTGGCCGGAGCTTCCGTCTGGACCACCGCGTCATCCATCGGCCCGCGCTCCCACCAGCCGGGTTTCGACGGCCGGTTCGGTGGTTTCGACATAAAGCTTCGTCAGCAGGTTCTGCGCCACATTCAGCCGGTAGGCAGCACTCGCCCGCATATCGTCGATCGGCGCGTAGTCCTGCGCCAGGGCGACCCGCGCCTGCGCCAGGGACGCCTCGGACCAGGGTTGGCCGATGAGGGTGGCTTCTGCCGCCGCCGCGCGTTGCGGGATCGCCGCCATGCCGCCGTAACAGATGCGGGCATCGTCGACCAGGCCGTCTTTGAAGCGAAGGGCAAAAGCTCCCAGCACCGCCGTGATGTCCTGATCGAAGCGTTTGGAGACCTTGTAGCAGGCGAAATCCACGTTTTCGCCGTGCAGCGGCAGGTCGACGCGCTCGACGAACTCGCCCGGCTGCCTGTCCTGCTTGCCGTAGGAGACAAAATAGTCCTCCAGCGCCATGTCGCGGCTTTGGCCGCCCCGGCGCAGCACCAGGCGGGCGCCCAGAGCGATCAGGGCCGGCATGGTATCGCCGATGGGCGAACCATTGGCGATGTTGCCGCCCACGGTGCCGGCATTGCGGATCTGCCGCGAGCCGATGCGCCGCATCAGTTCGCCGAAATCAGGGTAGTGGGCGTTGATCGCCGGCAGGACGTCTTCGTAGGTCGCCCCCGCGCCGATGCGCAGGGTGCCGTCGCTTTTCTCAACGGCACCGAAGTCGGCCACGTCGCCGAGGTAAATCACGGTGTCGAGACGACGATGCAGCTTGGTGACCCAAAGGCCCACGTCCGTGCCGCCCGCCAGCAGGCAGGCATCGGGCCGCGCCTCATACAGCTCGGCCAATTCGTCGATGCTGCGCGGCGCAAAATACACCCGGTCGTCGTATTGCAATCCGACGCTGTCGAGGTCCGCCGTCTCGGCCAAATGGCTGACGACCTCTTTTTCCGACAAACCGTGAACCCTCTCCCCCCTCGCTTCCGAAGATGCCCGCGCGGCGGCGATGATCGGTCCATAGCCGGTGCAGCGGCAGAGATTACCCGCCAGGGCATCATCCAGGGATTGCCGGTCCGGCGAACCGCCTTGGCGGTGGTGGGCAAACAGCGACATGACGAAGCCCGGGGTGCAAAATCCGCACTGCGAGCCGTGTTGCTCAACCATGGCGGTTTGCACAGGATGAAGTACGCCGTCGTCCGTCTTGAGATCTTCCACCGTCAACAGCTGTTTGCCATCGAGGGTCGGCAGGAACTGGATGCAGGCATTGACCGCCCGGTACTCCAAACCGCCATTTTTTGGCGCCGCGAGAACCACCGTGCAGGCGCCACAATCGCCCTCGGCACAGCCTTCCTTGGTGCCGGCCCGGCCCTCGACCTCGCGCAGATATTGCAGCACGGTCATGGTGGGGTCGATGTCGCGCAGTTCCCGGACATCATCGCCCAGCAAAAAGCGGATCGACGCGCGCACCTCAGCTCCCCCGGTAGGTGCTGTAGCCGTAGGGCGACAACAATAGGGGAACGTGGTAGTGCGCGTCCGCTTCGGCGATCCCGAAGCGGATGACGATTTCGTCGAGGAAAGCCGGATCGGACACCGGGGCTTCGGACGTCCTTAAATAGTCGCCGGCGTGAAAGATCAGTTCGTAGCGGCCAACCGCGAAATCATCGTCGTCAAGCAGGGGGGCGTCGCAACGGCCGTCTTCGTTGGTCACGGCCTCGGTTATCTTGTCACCGCCTTGCCGAAAAAGCTCAATGCGGATGCCCGCCGCCGGGCGTCCCAGCGCGGTATCCAGCACATGCGTCGTCAGCCGTCCCATCTTGCTTCGTCCGCCCCGGCGGGGCGGACGCCTCTCCCTTCGATATTCCGCAGCTTACTCCGCAATTACGGCGATGCGGCGGATTTTGAGAAATTATGACATGGCCATATTCAAATTGCATCCAAAAATCATCGAAATTGTATTCACTCATTGAACTTCAAACCCAAGTGATTCGGGTTGAAGGCTATATTTCTCGTCAATTCTTGCTGATTTCCAAGTTTTTGAGTTGACCAAACGCAATTATGGATACAAATTAGGCTATATTTTGCATACAAACATTATGCGCTTTTGATTGATCTCGAAGGCCGAATTCGTCATGACTGAACTAATGCAATCCACCGAAACCGTTGACCGCAACGGCAAATCCGGCAAACGGAACATCCAGACCTGGATCTACGGCCAGATCTTCGGGGCCATTCTGGAACAACGCCTGGCACCCGGCACCAAACTCGCCGAGGATGCGCTCGGCGAAATCTTCGGCGTCAGCCGTACCGTCATCCGCGCCGTGCTGCAGCGCCTCAGTCACGATCACGTCGTCGATATCCGTCCCAACCGCGGCGCGGTGGTGGCTTCGCTTTCGGTCGACGAGGTGCGCGATGTGTTCGAGGCCCGGCGCGTCATCGAAGCCGGTGTGATCGACCTGGCCTGCCGGCGTTGTGACGACAGCGATATCTCCGCTCTGCGCGACCTGGTGACCGAGGAGCAGGCTGCCTTCACGGCCGGCGACCGCGGCGCCTGGATCAGGCTGTCGGGAGAGTTTCACCTGCGCGTGGCCGAAGTGGCCGGCAACCAGACCCTGGCGAACACGCTCAGGGCGCTGGTCAGCCGCACCTCGCTGGCCATTTCGGAATATGAAACGCCGGGACAGTCAGCTTGCTCGCAGCCTGAGCACCTGGCCCTGATCGACGCCATCGAGGCCGGCGACAAGGCATTGGCGGCGGACCTCATGACCGGGCATCTGCGGGGCTGCGAGGCGGTGCTGGATCTCGAGGAACGCGAGGCCGGGACCGACCTTCGGGCTGTTTTCTCCGAGGTCTTCGCCACCCGGGATGAAAGCGGAGGCCAACCGGCATGAGCACCGTCTATCCCCGCGACATGATCGGCTACGGCGCCAACCCGCCCAAGGCGAGCTGGCCGGGTGGCGCCCGCATCGCCGTTCAGTTCGTCCTCAACTACGAGGAAGGCGGCGAGAATTCCATCCTGCACGGCGATGCCGCGTCGGAATCATTTCTGTCCGAAATCGTCGCCGCCAAACCGCTTGAGGGCGTCCGTCACATGAGCATGGAATCGCTCTATGAATACGGCAGCCGGGCCGGCGTCTGGCGCCTTCTCAACCTGTTCCGGGCCAAGAAGATGCCGATCACGGTGTTTGCCGTGGCCATGGCGTTGGAGCGCAATCTCGCCGCAGCCGAGGCCTTCCTCGAGGACGGTCACGAGATTTGCAGCCACGGCTACCGCTGGATCAATTACCAGGACGTGCCCGAAGACGTCGAACGCGAGCACATGCAAAAGGCCATTGAGATCCAGACCCGCCTGACCGGAGAGCGCCCCCTGGGCTGGTACACCGGGCGGACCAGTCCCAACACCCGGCGGCTGGTCGCGGAAGAAGGCGGCTTTCTATACGACGCCGACGATTACAGCGACGACCTGCCGTTCTGGTCGACCGTCGAAGCCAAGCCGCATCTCGTGGTGCCCTATACGCTGGACACCAACGACATGCGCTTCGCCTCGCCCCAGGGGTTCAACTCGGGCGATCAGTTCTTCAGCTACCTGCGCGATGCCTTCGACGTGCTGTACCGCGAAGGCAAGGAGACGCCGCGCATGCTGTCGGTCGGCCTGCATTGCCGCCTGGTCGGGCGCCCGGCCCGGCTGGCCTCGCTGGAACGTTTCATCGATCATGTCCGCGCCCACGACGATGTCTGGATCTGCCGCCGCATCGATATCGCGCGGCACTGGCGAGAGCATCACCCCTATGAGGAAAGTACCGCCTCATGAGCTCCGGCGCGCGAATATACTCTGAATCGGTTCCCAGTCGCCTCGACCGGAACGCCTTCGTCGCGGTTTTCGGCGGGGTTTACGAACACTCGCCCTGGATCGCCGAGGCGGCCTGGGACGGCGGCCTGACGGCGGCTCACGATGACTCCAGGTCTCTGCATGGCGTGCTCTCGGCCATCGTCGACGCCGCCCCCAAGGACGCGCAGCTGACGCTGCTTAGGGCTCATCCGGATCTTGCCGGCAAGCTTGCGGTAAGGGGCGAATTGACGGCCGAGTCCACCGGCGAGCAGGCGGGCGCCGGGCTGGACCAATGTACGCCGGCGGAGTTCGAGGATTTTCAACGCCTCAACGAGCGCTACAAGGAAAGCTTCGGCTTTCCCTTCATACTCGCGGTAAAGGGCCGCAACCGGGCGGAAATCCTGGAAAATTTCCGCAGCCGCGTCGACAATCCGGCGGACGTCGAGTTTGCCGAGGCCCTCGCCCAGGTTCACCGCATCGCCGAACTCCGGCTAAACGACATAGACTAGTTATTGGTAGGAATGCCTAGATGAATGAATTCGAGGACTTGGAGCTGCCCGATTTCGCGCGCAACGCGATCAATCTGGCATCGCCGCGCGTGGGCTCCCGGGCGATCTACGCCACGGACGATTTTTTTGCGCCCAAGGAACGCCTGCTCGACGACAAACCGCCCGTCTTCATCGCCGACAAATACGACGACAACGGCAAGTGGATGGACGGCTGGGAAAGCCGCCGCCAGCGCCACGGCCAGCAGGATTACTGCATCGTCAAGCTGGGCGTCAGCGGCGTCATCCGGGGCGTCGACATTGATACCGCCCACTTCACCGGCAACTATCCGCCGGCGGCGTCGCTGGAAGGCCTGCTCTCCGACGAAGACCCCGGCGAGGACGCCGCCTGGACGGAGATCGTGCCGCCCACCAAGCTCGGCCCCACGGCCCATCACTTCGTCGCCGTCGACAACGCCTCGGCCTTCAACTACCTGCGGCTCAGGATGTATCCCGACGGCGGCATCGCGCGTCTCAGGGTCTACGGAGATCCCGTGCGCGACTGGAGCCCGGACCTCGGCACCATCGAGCTGTCGGCCGTCACCAGCGGCGGCCGCGTGGTGACCTACAACGATTCACATTACGGCGATCCCTGGATCATCCTGACCGAGGGGCGCGGACTCAACATGGGCGACGGTTGGGAGACGCGGCGGCGTCGCGATCCCGGCTACGACTGGATCATCGTCGCACTCGGCGGCCTCGGCACCATCGAGCGCATCGAGGTCGACACCGCCCACTTCAAGGGCAACTACCCCGACCGCTGCTCGGTTCAGGCCGCCCGCGTGGCGGGCGATACCGAACAATCCATCGTCACCCAGGCCGTGTTCTGGGAGGAAGTCCTGGCCCAATCCAAGCTGGAAGCCGACGCGGAGCACACCTACAAGGATGACGACATAAAAGACGTCGGACCGGTCACCCACGTGAAACTCAACATCTTCCCCGACGGCGGTATCAGCCGTTTCCGGGTGTTCGGCACACCGGTCGTCTGAACCATGCCCCGCAGCCTTGCCCTGCAACCGCTGACGCGCGAGGCCTTCGCGCCGTTCGGCGACGTGATCGAGACGGCGGGGGCAGAGACCATGCCGATCAACGAAGGCACGACCATGCGCTTTCACGATCTGGCGGCGGTCGATACGGCGGCAGATGGCGGTCGTCCCCTGATCAACATCTTCCGCGGCCAGCCCCGCCCCCAGCCCATCGAGATCAGGATGATGGAATATCACCCCATGGGCTCCCAGGCCTTCATGCCGCTAATCGCATCCGACTATCTGGTGGTCGTCGCCGGACCGGCTGCCCAGGTCGGACCCGATGACCTCACCGCCTTTCGCGCCGGCGGGAGCCAGGGCGTGAATTACCATGCCGGCGTCTGGCACCACCCGTTGCTGGTTCTCCGGCCCGACCACGAGTTTCTCGTCGTTGACCGGGGCGGCAGCGGCGACAATCTTGTCGAACACTGGTTTACGGATGATGAGGGAAGCGCTGTAATCGCCCTCGACTGACAACCGTTAATTGGTGTCCCGTTAATTGGTGTCAGGCACCATTTAGTAGATTTGATGAAGAGGAGCCGACCATTGTCCCACCGTTTACCGCCGCTCGACCCGGAGGTCATGTCGCCCGAACAGCGTGCCGTTTACGACGCCATCGTCGGCGGCGTGCGCGGCAGCATCAGCGGGCCCTTTAATGCCTGGCTGCGTAGTCCCGTCATGGCGAACCTGGCGCAGAGCTTAGGTGAATACTGCCGCTACAACACCATCCTCGGGCCGCGCCTCTCGGAAATCGCCATCCTTGTGGTCGCCCGCCACTGGCAGGCGCAATTCGAGTGGTACGCCCATGCCAAGCTTGCCATGGAAGCAGGGCATACGGCGGAAACCGTTGCCGCCATCAAGTCGGGAGAGCGGCCCGACCACTTGGCCGAAAAGGAATTGCTGGTTTACGACTACGCCAGCGAACTGGTCGGCACGGGGCAGACGGGCAACGACATCCACGGACGGGCGGTGGACGCGTTGGGCGAGCAGGGCGTCGTCGAACTGGTCGGCGTGATCGGCTATTACATGTTGGTGTCCCTCACCCTCAACGCTTTCCACGTGCCGCTGCCGGAGGGCGAACCCCTACCCTTCCCCGGCTGACCGGACCGGGGGACTCGCCTTGGCATGCCGAAGGCCGTCCGGAAGCCGCTTTGGAACCGCCGTTTCGAGTCGCCAATACTAGGGGAGCAAAATGTCGGACATCAGGGAACTACTGACCTCGGAGGAGCGGGACGGCCAGCACCTGGCGCTCAAAGGCCGGTTAATCGCCCTGGGCGTCATCAGCGTTCTGCTCATTTTCGTGACGCCCTACCCTGGCCTCCTCTACTACCACGGACTGATCGCCGTGTTCCTCCTGATTGGCGTGGGCGGCTACTACAGCCAGCAGCAATCGTGGTACCGCCCCTGGCACCAGTACATCTTCATTTTCGCCGACTTTGCCCTTCTTTCATTCACGGTGACCTACCCCAACCCGATAGCGGCGTTCGAATATCCGCCACAGATCGGCTACCGGTTCGGCAATGTCATCTATCTTTACGTCCTGCTGATCGGATTGGCGTTTTCTTATCGGCCCAAGTTCGTCGTTTGGGGCGGTTTGGCGGGCGCTGTTTGCTGGGGAATCGGACTGCTGTGGATGGTGAGCCTGCCCGATACGGTTTCCCAACTGAACGTCAGCGACGACGAACTGCTGGCGGATCCGTGGAAATACATTAACGATCCCAAGTTTGTCGACCTCGGGGTCAGATTGCAGGAAGTCGTGGTGTTCCTGGTCTCGGCCGGCCTGATCGCCACCATCGTCCACCGCTCGCGCCGCCTGGTGCTGCGCCAGGTGACGGCGGAGCGCGAACGCCAGTTCGTGCGCGAGGCCTTGGGTAAATACGTGCCCGCCAGCGTCGCCAACGCCATTATCGAGGACCGCGGCGCGCTCGAACCCCAGCGCCGGACCGCCACCATGCTGTTCACCGACATCAAAGGCTTCACGGCAATGGTCGAGCAAATGGATCCCGCCGCCGTCATGACCATGCTGAACGATTATTTCGCCGCCGTCGGTGAGGTCATCGTCGCCGAGGGCGGCGTGATCAACCAATTCCAGGGTGACGCCATCCTGGCGACGTTCAATGTCCCGGTACCCGACGAAGACCATGCCGCCGCCGCCATCCGGGCGGCCCGGCAGATCCACGAAACCGTGGAGAACCGTTCCTTCGCCGGCCATACCGTCCGCTCCCGCATCGGCATCGCGACCGGTGAGGTCATGGCCGGGTCGGTCGGCAGCGGCAGCCAGTCGGCCTATACGGTGCACGGCGACGCCGTCAATTTGGCCGCCAGACTGGAGCAGATGAACAAGGAAACGGGCACGACAATCCTGATCGCGGGGCCGACCGTCGAAGCCTGCCGCGATCCCATCGAGGCCAAAATGGTGGGTGAAATTCCTATCCGAGGTCATTCCGCCGAGCTGGTTTATACTTTATAATCAATAATATGCACAATGTTTACATTGTGTTCATTCCACCTGTCAGGATCATCCCGCCTACCCTGCAAAGCGTAACGTCGATTTCATCCGGCGCTTTTCCGCCTCCTCCTCGCGATTCTTGGGCGGGCTGGTCGTCTCCAGAGAGGCCAGCAAGAGACGGGCGGCGTTTGTGACATCCTCCACCGCCCGGTCAAACACCGCTTCGTTGGCTTTCGAAGGCTTCGTGAAGCCGCTGAGTTTGCGCACGAATTGAACGGCCGAGGCCTTGATTTCCTCCTCCGTTGCGGGCGGTTCGAAATTGAACAGCGTACGGATATTGCGGCACATGTGATCCCCCGTGGCTATTGCTGACCGGACATAACCCGTCCGATCCGGCCGCTTGCATCATATCCTATCTGCGGGCATATTTTTGCCCCCGTCATGAACACACTTCAACCCCCCGATGAAAGTGAGCCTCACGCGAGCGTCCTGGACGCCCTGGTCCGGCTCGGTTTGGCCGAACACGGCGAAGCGCCGAAATTCGAACGGCTGACGGGGGTGTGTCCTCCGATATCTGGCGGGTGGATCTGGACGACGGTCCGGTCTGCGTCAAACGCGCACTGGCCAAACTGAGGGTCGAGGCCGATTGGCGCGCGCCCGTGGAGCGTAACGCCTATGAAGCCGAATGGATGCGCCGGGCGGCGGCTGCCGTGCCGGGCTGCGCACCCAAATTGCTGGGGCAGGATGCCGACACCGGCACGCTGGCCATGGCGTACCTTGACCCGGCCGATCATCCGTTGTGGAAATCCGAGTTGCTGGACGGCAGCGTCGATCCGGATTTCGCGGGTTCCGTCGCCGCGGCACTCGGCGGCATCCACGCTGCGACGGCAGGGAATGAGGAGATATCAGCGGCCCTGCCGACCGATAAAATCTTCCACGATATCCGGCTGGAGCCCTATCTCCTTCATACCGCGACGGCCCACCCGGCCCAAGCCGAAGAATTGAAGGAAATAGCGGCTACAACCGCCGCCCACAAGCTCTGCCTCGTCCACGGCGACGTCAGCCCGAAGAACATTCTGATCGGCCCTGAAGGTCCTGTGTTCCTGGACGCCGAGTGCGCTTGGTACGGCGACCCAGCCTTCGACGTGGCCTTCTGTCTCAACCATTTGCTGCTGAAATGCCTGCCGCGGCCCGATGCCGTCGAGGTGTTGATGGAGAGCTTCCGGCGGTTCGTCGCCGTGTACCTCGATCACGTCGACTGGGAGCCGCCGCGCCGCATGGAGGCCCGCGCGGCGCATCTGTTGCCGGCCCTTTTTCTCGCCCGGGTCGACGGCAAGTCGCCGGCGGAGTACGTCACGGAAGAAGAACAGAAAAATCTGATCCGCGGGACCGCCCTCGGTCTGCTGGAGTTTCCGCCCGACCGGCTGATGGATGTCGCGGCGGCTTGGCACGAAAGGCTAACACGTTGAGCAACACGAATATCGCCGCCGTTATCGGACGCCGGGTCTGGGATTCACGAGGGCGGCCGACAGTCGAGACCGAAATCCGTCTGCAAGGCGGCGCCACCGGCCGGGCCATTGCCCCCGCCGGCGCCTCGCGCGGCAGTAACGAGGCCATCGACCTCAGGGACGGCGGCGCGGCCTTCGGCGGCCTCGGCGTCAACCGGGCAGTAGCCAACGTGAACGGTGAAATCGCCGACGTTTTGAGGGACCTCGACGCCGCCGGCCAACAGACAATCGACGACGCGCTCATCGCACTGGACGGGACGGGCAACAAGGAACGCCTGGGCGGAAACGCCGTTGTCGCCACCTCCATGGCTGTGCTCCACGCGGCAGCGGCGGCCTGCGAACAACCTTTGTGGCGCTACCTGGCCGGGGATACCACACCCACCCTGCCCTTGCCCCAGGTGCAGATCTTCGGCGGCGGTGCCCATGCTGGGCGGCGTGTCGACATCCAAGATTTCCTTGTCATGCCGGTCGGCGCGGAAAACGCGGATCAGGGCTTCGTCTGGATCGCCGAGGTTTACCGCGCCGCCGGGGAACTGATGGCGGAGGCAGGCGGATTGGCCGGCGTCGCCGACGAGGGCGGCTGGTGGCCCAACTTCGCCTCCAACGAGGACGCCTTGGAAATGCTGGTCCGGGCCATCGAAAAAGCCGGATACCGCCCGGGCGCCGACATGGCCATCGCGCTTGACGTCGCAGCCTCGGAGTTTGGCAAAGGCGGCCGTTACCGTCTCGCCCTGGAAGACCGGGAGATCGACAGCGACGGTTTGATCGAGATGCTGGTCGATTGGACCAATCGATACCCTATCGTTTCCATCGAGGACGCCGTGGGCGAGGACGACGCCGAAGGCATGAAGCGGTTCACGGCGGCGGTCGGCAACCGCATCCAGGTCATCGGCGATGATTTCCTTGTGACCGATGCCGCGCGCGTAAACACCGCCGCGCAAGACGGAGCCTGTAATGCGGTGTTGCTGAAGCCCAACCAAGCCGGCACGGTCAGCGAAACCCATGCCGCCCTCGACGCCGCCCAAAGCCACGGCTGGGGCACGGTGGTCTCCGCCCGGTCGGGCGAGACCGAGGACGTCACGGTGGCCCATCTTTCCGTCGGCTGGAATGCCGGGCAGCTGAAAGTGGGCTCGTTCGCCCGTTCCGAACGCATGGCCAAGTGGAATGACATCCTGCGCATCGCCGAAGCGATGGGAGAAGAGGCGACGTTCGCCGGCGGCGGCGTGCTGCCCGGCCGAAAGTAGGCTTACGTGAAAGCCGTTCTTCATTTTCGCGCCGGCCCGGGTTTCCGTGAGAGGATTCAGGCGGCGAAACCCGATTGGCTGGAGGTCGTGGTGGTCGAACCCTCCGTTCTTCAGGCGTTGAAGAAAGAGATGGCTGACGCGGATATCCTCCTGCACGTGCTGGAGCCCGCTACAGCAGGCGTCATGGCGCTTGCGCCGAACCTCAG